>DUQM01000062.1 GCA_012837825.1 Actinomycetota bacterium
AATTTATTAATTATTTTTCTAATATATTTTTAATTATTATTTTGAGTTTTGGGCTTTGTGGTTCATTATCTGCATTTTATTTTGATTGCAGGTATCCCTTTTCTGTACAAAAAAATATTTCAATTTACATAAAACAAAATTTTAATCTTAATAAAACAATGCTTTCTGGTTATAAAGATATCGATTCAACTGCTGTATCTGCTTATCTTAATAAAGAAATATATTATCCTCAATCAAACGAATATAATTACGTGAGCTCAGGTCATAAAAGGATAGAAGATCTTGATGCTGATGAAGTTTTTTTAAGAACTTTGTCTCATGGATTTTATAACGAACAGATTTTACTTATATTAAATAATAAACTTATTACCGATCCGGATATTCCATCAAGGTATTTCTTTAAAAAAATCAATAAAGACTTTGGAGACTCTATTGTTGGTTATGAAGATGCCAGATTATATATCTTTGAAAAAGATGATATAAAATTAGCCAGAATAAATGATGCCGGTACTTTTCCAGATGCAGAACTACATAGTTGCACAATATCGGAAGACAAAACAAAAATAGCATTTGATTCTGATAAGGAAGGACTTAAGCTTTTTCGATTTCCAGTTGAAATTGAAAAATACACAAACTATCTTATTGAGTTTGATCTGACTGTAGATAATAACATAACCGATAATATACTGGTTGATTTATACGGTGAAGACTATGATGATCCTTTTCAGGAATTTTCAATTAAGGCTGAGGAGATTAGGATTGGAGAGAAAATAAAAATATCAAAGATTTTGAATTCTCTTTCTATTCCTGACAAAGAAATATTTTTTAGGATTTTTACATATTCGCCATTAAAAGCAAAAATAGAAAATCTAAATATTTACAAGCTAGTTTCTTCAGAATGATTTTCTTTTCTTTCCTGCCAGCAAAGGCCAATTGAAAGAGCAACTACTACTGATATGCAGAACATAACTGTGGGAGCTGTCATATAGTTTTCAGTAAATGACAATAGAAACAGTGTAAGTATACCTCCAAGAACAGAGAGATATGCTTTTAAATTAAAACTGTTATTTGAAGTTCTGTAAGCTTTAAAAATAATTGTAAAACACGAAATCCAGAAAATTAAAATTAGAACAAGTCCTATAATTCCAGTTTCTGCCAGAAAGTGAAAATAAGAACTATGCGCATTGGTATCATTAAAAGCAAAATTCTGCTGAGTATACATAGCTGCTATACCGGGTTTTCCCGTAAGCCTGAGACTGTCAAAGTGCCACAGTACATCATTATATCTCCCATAACCTATCCCGATTACTGGGCTTTGTTTAAATAATGTTATTGCTTTTTCCCACAGGCTTATTCTGGTTAAAGTGCTCAAATCTTTCGCATAAAATATCATTTTTATTCTGTCAAGGGTATCAGTGAGCAGAATTACAGGTACTATCAATACACCCATTAAAAAAAAATTTCTTAAAAATTTTAAAACAGATTTGCTGGATAAGAGAAAAACAAATACCGCACCGCCCAGAAATGCCAGGAGACTTCCCCTGCTTTTTGTAATCAGAAGAGCGATAAAGCATAGGGCAAGTACAGCTCCATAAGCAATTTTTTCTTTTTTATTGCCTTTGAGAAAAAAAGAAAGGGCAAAAACGGAGACAATCGCATAAACTGAACCTGTGGCATTATGGGCATTATTTAGAGCAACAAACATCAGGCCTACATAATAATCATCTATTTTTACCATAACTGATTGTAAAAAATTCGAATACTCAATAAACCCGAATACTGCAAATAAGACAAATGTGGAAAATAAAAAATAAAAATAGATTTTTAATGCTTTTCTATAGTTTAAAAAAATAATTGAAAAAACAAAAAAAGGAAGATAGCAGAAAAAGAAACTGCCGTCATATCTTAGAAAATTAAAATTCAGAAAGCTTGTTAAAGACTGTTCTGAAACAAGAAAGCTTAATAAAAAATAAAAATAGATAATAAAAAGAAAAATATTAAGCTTAAACCCGATAATATTGATTTTATGATTCATGCAAAGCGCGATAAAACTTATTAGTGTGAGAATGCCCAGAACTGCAATAATCATGTATGGATATTTGTTAACAAGTAAAAAAACAGCCAGCAAAGCGATAAAAATATATACAAAATTAATATTTGCAGAAGAAAAAAAACTCCTGATTTTACCCAGAAATGAACCCTCTTTGAAATTAATTGTAATTTCCTTATTATCCATTTTTAATTATGACCATTTTTTTAATCATACTTACTATATAAACCTTAGTTTTTGCTTATTTTATGAAAAAGACTGATAAGAACAAATTCGATTTTTCTTTCAGCTTTAAATAGCAATAACAAAAATTTTTTAACTCTTAAAATTCCGGTAAGGAAGTAAATTTCTGCCTCATATACAAATTTTTTCTTAAAAACAGGATTATAATTCTTTTTAACAGTACCGGAATGATCATGTTTTACATAAATTTCAGGGATGTATTTTACTTTTAATCCGGCATTCTTTACTTTCCTGAAAAGAAGTTCTTCGGCATAATATATAAAAGTATTTTCATCAAACATTCCTACTTTATCAAAATCTTTAAACCTTGCAAAAAAACATGCACCATTTATAAGAAATACTTCAGATGGATTTATAATTTTTTTAAAATAACTGTTGATATTAAAAATTTTATCAGCTATTCCGTTATTTCCAAAATGTAAAAGACATTTTAAATATCCTGTTTCCTTTTTATGAGGAAGCATCATTGAACCATCATTATTAATTATTTTGGGACCTATGAAACTGCAGTCATCTTTATCAAAAAATTCAACTGATTTCTTTAAAAAATCACTGTCTTCCATGACAATGTCCTCGTTACTTACAAGCACCAGATCATCAGAATTCAATTTGTTGTTATTTTTCAAATATTCAAAAGAGATATTGTTTGCCTTACTGTATCCAACATTTTTGTTAATGTTTACAACATATATTTCAATTTCGCTATATTTTTGTATAACTCTATTTAAAATTTTGTCTGAATCACTATTGTTAGCTATTGCAATAAGCCAGTTTTTATAAGTCTGACTGACAATTGAATCAATAAACCTTTCAATAAGACTTTCAGTATTATAGTTAATCGTGATAATTGCTATTTTTCTATTTTCCATTTTAAAACTTTTTATCTGTTTCTTTCTTTTCCCAGAATTTCAAAATATATATCCTCTGTCTGTCTTACCTGTGTTTTAAGACTAAATTTGTCTTTAACAGAATTAAGAGCATTCTCCTTTATCATGCTGAGCTTGTCTCTGTTTTTATAAATAAATTCAATTTTTTCTGCAAGATGGTTTTTATCTATTTCACTCAGATATCCGTTAAAGCCATCTTCTATCATCTCAGGTATGCCTCCTGTTCTTGTAGCAAGAGTAATCTTACTCAGGCAAAAAGCTTCAAGTATAACTCTTGGAAATGCATCATCTATAACTGGGCAATGCACGAACAGATCCGAAAACGATAAGTAATTTCTCACATCTTTTTGATAACCCGGCATAAAAACTTTATTTTCCAAAGCATTTTCTTTTATAAAATCAATTATTTTTAACTTATATGGAGTGTCATTTTTATGATAAATTTCTCCAACCAGAAATACTTTTATCTGATAATTTTTTAATATATCGCTATTAATTGCCTGTAAAAGCATTAGCTGGCCTTTGAGCTCCTGGATGCTTCCAATGTTTACAATTATAAAATCTAAGTTATTCTTTCCCGGATAGTTTATCTCGAATGATTTAAATCCATTAAGGTAATCTTTATAATCAATAGAATCATTAATAACAACTGAATTTTCTTTTTTACTATTAGTAAACCGCGTATAATCGAGTTCCGCCTTTTTTGAGACTGCTATTATTCTGGCAGCAAATTTACTGCAGAATTTTGCTCTTATCTTTTTTTTCCATTTTTTATCAAGAATATTCTTAAAACAAATTATAAGTTTTAATTTCAGAAAGCTAACTGCCCTAAATATAAATAATGCTTCATGTATGGTGTTGCAGCTTACTATTTTTATATTTTCGTTTTCAAATATTTTCTTAAACTTTCTATTTAGAACAATTATATTTATAAAAAATTTCATCAGCGAGAAAGGATTATAGGTAATTCTCAAAAAAGGCATCTCTATTATTCTTGTATCTATCTCTGAAGATGTCAGCTCATCATAAAAAACACCTTTATTGTCAGGAAGAAACACTATTGGCTTAAACTTATCTTTATTTAATGCCTTTACCAAATCAAGAGTGATTTTTTCAGCACCTGTTAAATTAGAGGTACGGGATATGTATGCTATATTTATTTTATTATTCAAACTCAACTTTATCCTTTTTATTTAAAGCCTTTATTACAGAGGGGGAAAATGAAACAATATAATAGACAAACATTTTAAAGTTAAATTTATCTTTTAATATCGATTTAATGCTCTGTCTTGCTTTTTTTAATCTAAGCGATCTTAAAAGATAATAAATTTTCTGTTTTTCAAAAAAAAGAGAATCTATGCTCTTTGAATGCTTCTCAAAATTTTTAACTAAATTCTGATCAATACCAAGATTATTTATATCAAAATTATTATAACTGTCATTACCAGATTCAAGTCTTTCATAATAAAAATTTCTTGCGAGTTTTTCAAAAAACTTCTGCTCATTTTGCCTGCTATAAGTAATTGAGCCTTTGGAAAAAAGCTCCCAGGTAAGAACCTCTTTCAAGTTTCCTATCTTTTTCCCTTTGCTGATAAGATTTAAATAGAAATCATAATCCTGGGAATATTTAAACTTTTCCCTGTAATATAGCTCGCAATCATTTCTGAACAGAATGGAAGAATGATTTATCATATTATGATCCGGTAACATTTTTTTAATGAAATCAGGATTATCGCTGGCAATAATTTTGCATAGTTCCTCTCTGTTGTCATCAAAAAGCAAAACAGAAGAACCGATGAGATAGTAATCAGGTTTTTCTTCCAAAAATTGAAATTGCTTCTCAAGCCTGGTTTTACATGCCAGATTGCCTGCATCAATTCTTGCTATATATTTCCCTTTAAAGATTTCCTTTATTTTTATCAAAGATCTGGTAAGACCTAAGTTTTCTTCATTTTTAACAAATAACAATCTTTTATCATTATAGCTTTTAACTATTTGCTCCAGATCGTAATTACAGCCATCATCTATAATAATAAATTCAAAATTATCAAATGTCTGATTTAAAATACTTTCTATGGTGTCTCTGACATTTTTCTTATAGCCATAGACACTCATTGCAACAGTTATGTCTACAGGATTTTGAAGTCTGATCATGGAATTATAATAATAAAATTTAAACTAATTATTTTTCTTCTTTCTTATAAAAATCTCTGGCAAATATACTGCAATAAGACTCAGCATTATAGCAGCAAAAACTGCTATAAATATGTTTTTCTTATAGTTTAGATTATATGGGCTATTCGGTTTATTTGGTTCCTTGGTAATTTCAACTTTTTTTACAATTATTTCTTTGTTAATTTCAAGATTATATTTCATTTCTTCAAGATTATTTAGGATAAATAGTTTTGATGAAACGTCTGAATTGTTTAATACATCGGCCCTGCTTCCCGACTCTGGAAGCTCTTTGTTAATTTCGGAAATACTGGAATTGATTTTTTCCAAAAGAGCTTCCAGTGTTTTTCCAGAATTTATTTCTGAAATAAATATTTCAAATAATTTCTGATTAATATTATAAGCAGTCTGCGCGTCAGGATTTGAAACCTCTATCTGAAAAACTCTTTTGCCTTTATCCTGAATAAGGGTTATCGAATCATTTATCTCTTTTACAGTCGATGGCAAATTAAGTTGCTCAGCAACCTTTTTAATGATGTCCTCCGACCTCATTTTTTGGGCAAATTTGTCAAGATTGCTGTTTTCAAGTTCTGTCGATTTCATGCCTGGCGCATATATTGCAAGTTCTTCCGCTTCTGCAGGAAAATATCTGTATAGGTTTTCATCATAAAAAATATTGGAAAACTTAAGATTTGAAACAGTTTTATAAAGAGGAGATGTGCTGAATGTAACAGTTAGTCCGATGGCCACAACGACAATGAAAAGACCTATAAAAAGCCATTTTCTTCTTACAAATATTTTTAATATTTCAGAAAATGCTACTTCATTTTTGTCAGTATTTTCCTTAATGATATCGTTATTATTTTTACTCTTTTCCATAAAATATCCTTTAATATCTTAAACTATTTTAATTAAGTATTTCACTTATTATTTATATTTGGAACTAGAAATTTGAAAAAAAAGATATTGCTTTTTCCGGTCTGCCATATTCCCAGAAATATTTCCAGTCATATTGCTCCCTTTCAATTACCTCATTTTTATTTTCTCTCTCCAGAACGTCATATATGTAATAAATTTCCTTGTCATTTGACTTGATGGTTATTTTATTAAATCCTCGTGAATCTATGTATTTAAGATATTCTTTATTTTGAAAATCATAAGATATGCCGATAAATCTTATCCTGTATTTATTATATATGTCCTCACCGACCCTCATATATTCAATGGCATTGCTGGTGCTGTAAACCACCTGATCTCCCCCCATATATATAAAACTGAAAGCAGTACCCTTGTCCGATACCAGATATTCATTTGGTTTGACAATTTTTCTCAAGAGGTAGGCCGCACTTTTAATCCCTACTTTATGCCCTGATATATACCCTGCAGGAAGTTTGTTGGGATTATAGATCAAAGGATATTTTTGCTTGTCAAGAGACAGGTCATTGAACTGTATAAATGAATGATAAAGGTTTAAAGCAAAAAAACAGCCTAACAATATTATAAAGAATGCCTTTAATCCTTTTTTTACATTTATTTTCAGCTTTGATTCTCCGATAATATCAAAAAGACATTTAACAGCATAACCTGTTATGAAAATAAAAACAGGAAACCCGTTCATTAAGTGGCCGTTTTCTTTTTCTGTCAGAAACATCCAGATAATTCCATGAAGAGAAAATAGCAAGATCAGCCTTAAAATAATTCCCGGAATTTTAATTTTCTTTTTTATAGCTAAAACTATTAAAAAGACACAGGAGCTAATAAAGAGAGTTAAAAAGAAAATGGAGTAGCTGGTGATAAATCCAAGGATAAAGCTTTTAATGTTAAAAACTAAAGTCAGGCCTTCTTTTCTGGTAATAAAATGCTCATAAACGGCTCCATACGAACCAGTAAGTTTTTTTGAATTAAAAAATTGAAAATATATAAAAAACCCAAGTATGAAAACTGGCCCGATAAGACTTAGTGCTAGTTTGCGAAGACCGATTCTTCTGATATTTATTAAAATTATTATTATAAAAAAAGGCATAAAAAAATATGCGTCAGGCACAAAAATTATAGATAATGCTGCACACATCATGCCTGATATCAAATCTCTGGTTTTATATCTCAGGCTTATGTCCTTATGGTAAAGAAATTTTTCAATAAAGTAGAAACCTGCCAATATAAAAAATATATAAAATATTACCCCTATTGCACTCCTAAAAAGGCCGGCGGCTCCACTTATTGTAAAAAGAAGCAGAATAAGATTAGTTGTTTTTCTATCAAGAAAAAGTTTTGAAATTCTAAGAATTATTATAAATGTCAAAAGAACCATTATTGCGCTTGGAAATCTTGCAGCAATCTCACTTACACCAAAAATAAAAATGAAGGGCACCTGTACCAGAATTACGGAAGCAAAAGTAATATTTCTGTAAATTGCTGTGACATTGTTTAAGGAGTCATTGGATAATCCTAAGATGAATCTTGATGCGCACAATAAAGTTTGTGCCTCGTCTTCTCCCCAGAATTCTATAGAACCAAGATTATAAAAAACAAGAAAAGCACAAACCAGAAAAAGAATTATGATTATATAATTATTTTTTAAAAATTTTAGAAATTTACTCTTACCGTCAGGCATAGTTATTTATATGACTTAATTAAAAATTTTTTATTTTAAGCCAGGTTGTAAAAGAAAATAACAAAAGAAATTATATTATAAAGAAAATTATATAAAAACATAGTAATTCATGTAACTTTACTAAATCATATTGTTAATGTAAACTTTCAATATTATTTCCAGTATATTAAAAATTATTTCTTAATTGATGAACAAAGACATAAAAAATGCTGTAATTCTTGCTGCCGGCTCAGGAACAAGACTTGGTTATCTTGGTCATCTTTTACCTAAAACCTTATTCCCCATTTATGACAGGCCTATAATACATCATATTATTGATTTGCTTGAAAAAACAGGTATTGAAAATGCATTCATAGTCGTCAAATACCATAAAGAAAAAATTTTTGAATATTTTAAAAACATAAACAGCAGTCTGAAGATAAACATTGATTTCATTAATCAGGAAAAATTAGATGGTACCGCCAATGCAATCGCTCTCACAAAAAAATATAATAAAAACAATGATTTTTTAACAATCCTTGGTGATGAATACTTTACACATAAGGATTTAAACCCTATGTTCGAATTATTTTATAAAAAAGATGCTGTTGCCGCAGAAGCTGTTATAGAGGAAACCAATATAGAATCTTTAAGACAAACCTGCTGCGCTGATGTTGAAAATGATGGAAGAATAATTGAAATAATAGAAAAACCAAAAGAACCCAAACATCGATATAGGGGCTGTGGAATTTATATGTTCAAACCCGAAATATTTGAATACATTAAGAATACCGAAGAGGATTCTTTTAGAAAGGAAAAGGATATTACTACAGTAATCAATAATGTTGCAAAAGATATGAAGGCATATGCCTATATGCTTGACGGTTTTCATATCAATATAAATAATTATGAGGAACTTTACAATGCAACGAAGTTGATCAGAAAATATTCAAGATAATGATTGATAAGACTAATTTTGATAATAATAAAACCATTTTAATACAAAAATCAATTTGCAAAGATTTAAAAGAAATTTTTAAAAAAGATTATGTCTTTTTTATTATAATATTTCTGTTTGCAATTATTTTTCATCTTATCTTATGGAAAGCTTTCCCCCTACATTTCGGTCCTGACGGCATTATATTTGCAGATTATTTTATTGATATTTTTAATAAGGAATCTGTATTTCCGATGATACTGACATACAGAATGCCTGTTTCGCCTCTTCTTTACGGTTTTCTTTTAAAAACCGGAGGAGTTATTTTAACATCAACAATCTGCCAGACATTATCTTTGGTCTGCATCCCTTTCATATATCTTCTCGCAAATTCCTGGGGGAAAATTGCGGCCAGAATTTCTGCAATACTTTTAGTAATCCTGGTTCCGTTTCAAATTCTTTTTCACCAGATAAATTCCGACGCTTTGTTTGGGTTTGCAGCTATTATCATGTTTGTTTTCTTTAAATACTTAATTGATAATAAAAATATAAAGTATGCATCATTTTTTGGGATTAGCACAGCCTTTCTGGTATTAATAAGACCATCAGGAGTTTTTGCAATTATATTAATAATTTTTCTTTTCTTCATAAAAATTAAATTCAAACTTATTTTAAAATTAATAGCAATTTATGCAATTTCTTTTTTAATTATAATTAGCCCTTTTTTAACTTACAAAATCATTAAATTCAATGATTTCTCTTTATCGAGAGGCTCTAACTATATGGAGTTTATGCGTATATATACTTTACAGGAACCATTATTCAAGCCAGCTAACGGACCATATTCAGACAAGTTGGGCAAACTTGCTGAAGAACATCTTATAAATTCGAAATTCTATAAAAAATATGATGTTTCTTTTGAAAAATTCCTAAACCACAGACCGAATAGGAGATTCTTTGGAGATTTAATAGTTCTTGTCGATAAGACCCAGGGCTGGAATACAAATTATAAATTACTCAGACAGGTTGCGTTTGAATCTATTAAATCTAATCCTTTAAGTTTCTTAAAAAACTTATCTTTAGATATTTTTAAACTGGCAATAATGGAGCAGGCCCTGCAGGAATCCTTACATTCAGAAGAAATAGATAATTACAGGACAACAAACCTCCTGAAAGACGAATCAATATACTTAGAGCCGGATGAAGGTGAATTAATACCATTTTCCAAAACCTGGTGGATGCTCTCTTCTCCCGATAACAAGCTTCCGACTATGCAGGAATTAGAGGAATTTGATACTAAATTAATACCCTTGATTCAAGACTTGGCCCGGTCAGAATCAAATCCAAGATCATATTGGCTGGTAAAAAGATTTTGGAATTTAATAAAATTGCCTTTCTGGATATTTTGGGCATTTGCAATAATATCTGTCATCTTAAGCAAAAAAAATCAGAAATTGCTGGCGATTGCTGTTATTTCATTTTATATAGTTACAATAATAGGTACTTTATATAGCCAGCCATTATATTTAAGATATCGACTCCCTTTAGACCCTTTATTTATATTGGTGGGCGTTAGCGGATTTTTAAGTTTATTTAATAATAAGAAGCTTATTTATTAAATTTTTTAAAAGATAAAAATATATATAGTAATAAGCTCATCATTGTGATGCAGCTAATTGCCAGAAACAAATAAAAATAACTGGGTATGTATTTAAACTCTATTTCATTA
>DUQM01000063.1 GCA_012837825.1 Actinomycetota bacterium
ATGCAATTATATAATTATTTTATTGTTTATATATATTATTATGTATTTATATAAATACGTCCAATATTCCTATGTTATAATCTTCACCTTCCCTTATTTTTTTATAATCAATATCATTGGAATCTTTTATACAGGAAATGAATGAATGAAGAGCCTGGCTGAAAGTTATTGAAATTATTTTTATCTTTCTGTCCTTATCATAAGAAAATTCAGGATTTCTTTGAAAAAAAAATTCCATTGTATTTGAAATTTTTCGGATCTTTTTATCATTTACGGATTCAAAAGGTTTTATATGTTCGTCATTAAGCCTTGATTTTACTTCAAAAAAATAATAGCAGTCTTCCTTTTCACAGATAATATCTATCTCTCCATATGCGGAAGTGAAATTTTTTGCAAGTATTTTAAATCCCTTACCTGAAAGATAATTTTCAGCAATTGCTTCTCCCGCTATTCCCAGCAATCTTTTACTGTTTTTCATTTAAAATATACTTTCCTGATATAACTGGTTTATATAAAATGATTTTCTGTGTATCGGACAGAAGCCCAGTTTTTTGATTGCAGCGATATGTTCTTTTGTGCCATATCCTTTATTATGATTAAAGCCGTATCCTGGATATATTTCATCAAATTTCTTCATTATCCTGTCCCTGCATACTTTTGCTATTATGGAAGCGGCACATATTGAAACACACAGTTCATCTCCGTTGACAATCGGCAGTACAGGTATTTCTGAATCAAAAGATAATGCATCCGTAATTACTATCTGGGGTTTTATTTTCAAGTCGGAAAGGGCATTTCCAAACACTTCCTTATTGGCTTTGCCTATATTTACAGAGTCAATTCTTTTTGAGCCAGCCTTGCCGATTCCGAAAGATATGCAGCATTCTGTTATTTTACCATAAAGATCGTTTCTGTATTCTTCTTTCAGTTTTTTGGAATCATTTATTCCTTCAATAAAATAGCTGCTCCTGGGAAGTATGACAGCTGCAGCCACAATCGGTCCTGCAAGAGCTCCTCTTCCGGCTTCATCTATGCCTGCAATAATATCGTATCCCTGAAGGTAAAGATTGTCTTCATAAACAGATAGATTAATGAGTCTTTTATATTCAGATAAATTCACTTTGCACATGAAATCCGACTAATTTACAACATGTATCCTTGAAAATGGCCAGTATACGAAAAAAACTTTTCCGAATACTTCTGTTTTCATAATCGGTCCGAAATATCTGCTGTCGTAGCTGTTGTTTCTGTTGTCGCCCATTACGAAAATTTCATTTTTACCAATTTTAAAGGATTGCTCAGCATAAACAGGTTTGTCGTAAGGATGATAAAAATCTTTTTCAAGTTTTTTATCATCTATATAAATGCTCCCGTCTTCTTTCAGTGTAACAGTTTCACCTTCAAAAGCAATTGCCCTCTTTACAAGGTCTTTGTCTTCATCAACCGGTGAATGGAACACTATCAGGTCTCCTCTTTCAATGCCGAAATATTTATAGGAGAATTTATTGACTATAACCTTGTCATTAACCATCAGCGTAGGCTCCATTGAGGGAGTGGGAACAATAAAGGGTTCAAAAAGAAATATTCTGAAAAGTATTGAAACCAGTGCTGCACAAAGAATAACAATTAAATATGACAATAATTCTTTGGAACGACTTTTTTCTTTTTTTGAAGAAATTAAGTGTTTGCCCATTGGCAAAATTAATCAAATATAAATTTATTTCTATTGTTCTACAGTTTTAACTCTTGACTTTTTGCCTATTTTATCTCTCAGATAATATAGTTTGGCTCTTCTGACAATACCTGTACTTACTTTTTCAATTGAATGAATCATTGGAGAGTTTATAAGAAATGTCCTTTCAACCCCAACATTAAAGGATACTTTTCTCACAGTAAAGGTTTCATTCAGGCCGCTGCTCTGTCTGTTAATTACAATACCCTGGAAAGTCTGGACTCTTTCCTTGTTCTCTTCTTTTATTTTTATATTTACTTTTACTTTGTCTCCAGGTTTAAAATCAGGAATATCGTTTCTGTAATACTTGCTTTCAATCTTTTCAAGCCCGTTCATATCTTCTCCAAATCTATGATAAAAACTTTAATCTTTATTAATTTTAAAAAATAACCTTAAGAATATAAATAATTTAGAAGGATTTGTCAAATAAATCCGGTCTTCTTTCCCGGGTGATTTTTTCAGATTTTTCTTTTCTCCATTTTTCAATCTCTGCATGATTACCGCTTAAAAGAATTTCAGGTACTCTTCTGTTCCTGAAAACAGAAGGTCTTGTATACTGGGGATATTCAAGAAGATTTTTTTCAAAAGATTCGACATCCAGTGATTCAATACTGTTAATCACTCCCGGCAGAAGGCGTGCAATCCCGTCTATAAGAATCATTGCCGGAATTTCACCTCCGGTAAGAACATAGTCGCCAGCAGAGATCTCCAGATCCACAACTAATTCAGAAACTCTTTCATCCACTCCTTCATACCTTCCGCATAACATTATTATGTTTTCCATACCTGATAATTCCTTAATCATCTTTTGATTAAGCACTTTCCCTCTGGGGGTAAAAAGAATGGTTTTCTGTTTTTCGCTTTTTACGCCCTTGTTTTCTTTTTTAATAAACCGGACTGCATCAAAAAATGGTTGAACCATCATCACCATGCCGAATCCGCCACCATATGGTTTGTCATCTACCTTTCGGTGTCTGTCTTTTGAAAAGTCTCTCAGATTATGGATATTAAGTCTGATTATTTCTTTACTGAAAGCTTCTTTTATAACTCCATAGTCTGCAAAATTTTTGATTAGTTGTGGAAAAATGGTTACAACATCTACTATCATAATTGCTGAACTGATTTTTAATCAATTATTAATTTTATTAAAGAATAATTTTTAATCTTAAGCTCAAATATATTCCGGAAGTTTGTTGACTATTATTTTTTTTGATTCAGTTTCAATACTTTTTATGTATTCTTCTGTTAATGGAATATAAAAAAAGTTTCCCTTTATGCCTGATATTTTAATATCAGGCGATAATTTCTTAACAAGAAGGCTGTCATTTGCCTTACCCTGATGAACCTCAATAACCTTCGCAAATGAAAGCCCTTCAGAATCAGTAATAATGCAATCGATCAGATCATCTATCCAGTACATTTCTTCCTCAGGAGCAGGAAAATCGATATCTTTTCTGTATAGCTTGCTTCCTCTCAGAATTTCTGCATCATTTCTGCTGTTTATTTCCCTGAATTTGACAATTGCGCTTTTACGTAAAGTGAAATCAGGATTTTTTATGTATTCTATTTCAAGAGAATTTCTGTCCGGATCATCAAACAGCAAAACAAGACCCGGTATAACAGTATTGGGATAATCAGTAATTATATTTAATATAACCTCACCTTTTATACCATGAGGCTTACTGATTATCCCAACCAATCTTAAATCAAAATCTTTTTCAGACATTTAACTGTCTAAAATATATATAAATTAACAAATTCAATCAATAATCTTTACAATAGATGATTTTCCTCTTTTTGCAGAAGCAGCTCTCATAACAACTCTTATGGCATTGGCTGTTCTTCCTTTTTTTCCTATAACCTTGCCCAAATCGTTCTCAGCAACCTTGAGCTTGAATATTACAGTCTTGTCTCCTTCCTCTTCCTCAGTTATCTCTACTTCATCAGGGTTATCAACCAGCTCTTTTACCATGTACTCTAGTAATTCTTTCACTGTTTACCTCCAGTTATTGATTGCTTTCACTATCGCTTTTTAAATTAACTATATCAAACAATTTCCTGACAGTATTTGTAGGAGTTGCACCTTTTTTCAGCCAGTCCATAGCTTTTTCCTTATCAAGCTCAATTGTTGAGGGGTTTGTCTTTGGATCATAAGTTCCTATATTTTCAATAAATCTTCCGTCACGGGGAGAACGGCTGTCTGCAACAATAATTCTGTAATATGGTTGCTTTTTGGAGCCCATTCTCGTTAATCTAATCTTTACGCTCAAATCAATTCCTCCTGTAGTTGGCATATACCGTATTTTCACATTGTTTAAAATTATATAGATTTATAAAAAACTTGCAAAAATTTTTTCAAAGTTGTTTTATACACTGAAAAAATATATTAAATCAATTTAAAAATATTTACTTTTTCCCGGAAATATTTCAGAACCTGCGTTTCATAAAATCAAAACCTTTCATGCCGACACCGCCTGAGAATTGCTTAAGAAGATGGCGTGTATTTTCAAATTGTTTTAAAAGGCTGTTTACATCACTTACATTTGTACCGCTGCCGCCGGCAATTCTCTTTTTCCTGCTGCCGTCAATTACGTTTGGACGCCTCCTTTCCTCAATTGTCATTGAATTTATAATGGCTTCTATTTTATCAAGCTGCCTGTCGTCAATGCTGATCCCTTTGAGAGCCTTGCTTTTACCCATCATTGGCAGCATGCCCAGTATCTTATCGAAAGATCCCATTTTTTTTATACTTTTAAGCTGAAAGACAAAATCTTCAAAATCGAGTTCATTTTTATATATTTTCTCTTCAAGTTCTTTTGCTTTCTTATCATCTATTATTTTTTCCGTTTTTTCTATCAGCGAAAGCACGTCACCCATTCCAAGTATTCGTGATGCCATTCTGTCCGGATAGAAAATATCAAAATCTTCTATTTTCTCGCCTGTGGATATGAATTTTATCGGTTTTTTTATTACATGGTTTATGGATAATGCAGCCCCTCCTCTTGAATCACTGTCAAGTTTTGTAAGTATGATGCCGTCATATTCAAGTTTCTGATTAAATTCCTTTGCAACATTGACGGCTTCCTGTCCCGACATTGAATCCACAACCAGATATATCTGATGTGGTTTTATTTCTTTTTTAATTGAAACAGCTTCCGCCATCATTTCCTCGTCTATCTGAAGTCTTCCGGCAGTATCAACAATAACCACGTCTGAATAATTCTTCCTTAAATGATCTATCCCGTTTTTTGCAATCAGCACCGGATCCGCACTATTATCTTCATGATAAACTTCACAGTTTATTTTTCCGGAATAGTCTATCAGCTGAAGTATGGCTGCCGGCCTGTAGATATCCGCAGCAATCAGACCGACCTTTTTTGCATATTTTGATTTTAGAAGATTTGCAAGCTTTACGCTTGCTGTCGTTTTCCCTGTTCCCTGAAGTCCGACAAGCATAATGACAGTCGGTATTCTCTGAGAGAAATTAATCAGACTTGAACCTCCGCCAAGTATTTTTGTCATTTCTTCATTAACTATTTTTATTACCTGCTGAAAAGGCGAAAGGCTTTCAAGTATATTTTCTCCAAGCGCCTTATTTTTTATATTCTCAAGCAGTTCTTTTACAACACCGAAATTAACATCAGCTTCCAGCAGCGCAAGTTTAATCTCTCTTAATGCATCATCAAGATCCTTTGGGCTTATTTTGCCTTTATTTTTAATTTTAAAAAACAAATCTTCAAATTTTGATGTTAAAAATTCAAACATGTTTTCATCCAATCAGTTCATTTACAAATTCAATGGGATTAAAATAATCAATATCATCAATTTTCTCTCCATAAGTAACCAGTTTCACAGGTATTTTCAAATCATTTTTTATTGTTATTACTATCCCGCCTTTTGAAGTGCTGTCAATCTTTGTAAGAATTATACCTGTTACTCCTATTGAATCATTAAAGATCTCTGCCTGTGATTTGGCATTCTGACCTACATTTGAATCAATTACAAGCAAAGTCTCATCAGGTTCTCTCCCAATTTTCTTTTCTATAACTCTCTTTATTTTTTTTAGTTCATCCATAAGATTTGATGAAGTCTGCATCCTGCCTGCAGTATCAATAAGAACTATATCCGCTTCTTTCGCAATTGCCTTGTCAAGACTGTCAAACACAACAGCTCCCGGATCAGAGAAACGCTGGTGATGGACAACTTCAATGCCCATTTTCTCTCCAAAATACTGAATCTGTTCTATGGCAGCTGCCCGAAAAGTATCAGCAGCGGAAATAATGATTTTGTGCCCCTTCTTTGCCAGAAGATTTGCCAGTTTTGCAATACTGCTCGTCTTTCCAACACCATTAACTCCTGTAATCAGAAAAACTGAAGGCTTGGACAGGCCTATGCTTAATTTTTCTCTTCCTTCATCTGTCCGGAGTATATCAAGAACATAATTCTTCAGCCGGTTCTTAAGTAATGAAGGATCACTGATATTTTCTTTATAGCTGTATTCTTTTAATCTGCCTATAAGCATATCTGCAGTTTCAAAACTTATATTTCCCAGAATAAGCTCCTCCTCAAGCAGATTCCAGAAATCCTCTCCTGCTTTTGTAAATTTGTTCCATATATAATTCAGATTTTTGAATAATTTAAACATTGACCGCTCTTAATCTTTCTGAAACTATTTTGGTTACACCGTTTGACTGCATTGAAAATCCGTAAATAATATCTGCGATTTCCATTGTTTTTTTCTGATGACTTATGATTATTACCTGCCTGTCTTCTGAAAAAGTTTTTGCAAGCGTCAGGAACCTGTCAAGATTGGCATCGTCAAGCGCAGAATCTATTTCATCAAATACATAGAATGGTGAAGAATTGGTTGCAAATATTGAAAAAAGGAAAGCTATTGAAACAAGCGCTTTCTCTCCTCCCGAGAGAAGCTGGAGAGATATATTCTTATTGCTGCCTGTATCAGCTTTTATATCTATACCGAACTCATCTTCTTCATAATCGTCATTATCTCTTATTAGAAGCTCTCCATCCCCTGTCGGAAAGAGTATTTTAAAATAATATTTGAAATTTTCATTTATCTCCTGAAATTTTTCATTAAAGAATTTTTTTATTCCGGTATTCAGATCATTGATAATTTTTTCCAGTCCTTTTTTACTTTCCACAAGATCTTCTTTCTGGTTATTAAGAAAATCAAACCTTTCTTTTATTTTTTCATACTCCAAATGCGCATTGGGATTAATATTTTTATAGTCCTGTAATCTGCTTTTCAGATCCCTGAGCTTTTTCCCGGAAATCTCAGGATTTTCTGCTTCTTTATAGTTCTTAAGAATAAAATCAAGAGAAAGATTATAGTCATCAAAAATCTTTATGGTCAGATCTTTTACTTTTTCCTTAATCTGCTCTTTTTTCAAATCAGCTCTGTAAGAATCGTTTTCAAGAAAATTTTTTCTTGAATTAAGCATATTTATTTTTTCGTCAAAATTATTATAAAATGCTGACTTTTTATTATATTCTTTCTTCTTATTCTCAAATTCTGAATTTATCTTTTCATCAAGCATTTCAGAAAATACAAAAAACTTTTTCAGTGTCTTTGAGAAGCTGTTGATTTCATTAATTATCCTGTTTACTTCTTTTTTGACATTATTAAGTTTTAAAGTCTTTTCAATTATGTTATTTATTTTACTGTCTGATTTGTTTTCCTGAAGAGACTTGAAACCGGATTTTTTTAAATCCGGTTCATTTAAAATCATTATTTTGATTTTTCCCAATATGCTGTTTAACTCGCTGAATTTCTTATATGTATCTTCATAATATTCAGGCTTTACCAGAATGCCGAGATTTTTATAAATACTGTCAAACAATACGCTGCATTTATCTATTTCTCCTGAAAGGTCTTTAAGATATGAGATCGGACTATCTTTTCTCCCGGCTATTTCTTCATCTGCAGGGTCTTCCTTTTCCCCGGAAATATTTTTGATACTGAAATCTATCATATTCGCGATGGTTTCAGCTGAGGTTCGACGATTGCTTATAAGAAGCTGGATGCTGTCTAATTTGTTTAGATAATATTTAAAGTTATTGATTCTGTTCTCAAAGTCGGAAAGAACTGCTTTTTGACTTCTGTGTTCGTCCTCAAACATTATCCTGCTGTCATTAAGTTCATCCAATTTGACCTGTATCTCTTTTATTTCCCGGAGGTTTTCTTCTGTTTTTATATTTTCGCTATCCCATTGCTGATTAAGATTATTTATGTTTGTCAGAAATAGAGACAGTTCCACCTCTCTTAATTCGGAAACAATTTCGCTTAATTCTTTTGATTTTTCAGCCTCTATGGCCAACGGATCCATAGTTCTTTTTATTTCTTTTATCAGATCATTTATCCTGTCTATATCCTCTGAAACATTTGCAAGCCTTGATTTGGATTTATCCCTACGGATTTTATGCTTTGATATCCCGATTATTTCGTCTATGATTTGTTTTCTTTCGATGTCCTTATACATTATCACATTATTTATCTGGCCCTGATTTATTATGGTGTATAAACCTTTGCCTATACCGCTTTGTGAAATAAGATCCTGGACATCAGACAGTCTTGCCGGTGACGAGTTTATATAATATTCGCTGCCTCCCCTGAGATATACTCTTCTTGTAAATTTAACATCCGTAAACTCAACCGGGAGAACTTTGTCTGAATTATCAAAGACAAGTGAAACTTCCGCAATGGCCAGTTCTTCATTTTTGCTTTTAAAAATTACATCTCCCATAGTAGAGCCTCTGAGAGATTTAGGGCTTTGTTCACCGAGAACCCAGGATATTGCATCCACAATATTGCTTTTTCCGCTTCCATTGGGCCCGACTATTATGCATATCCCTTTTTCAAAAACAAGACTGCTTCTTGTTCCAAAAGATTTAAATCCCCTTAAATTTATATTTTTTAAAAACAAAAAAATTCCTTTAAAAAAATCAATTGCTTCGATTTAAATAAATTATATTAAAAGATGCCGGTAGTCAATAAAATCAGACTCACTTATTCACATAATTTTCCAGAGCATTTTTTGCAGCAGCTTGTTCAGACATTTTTTTGCTTTTTCCTGAGCCTATTCCTATTATCTCGTTTTCTATCATTGCAGCTGAATAGAAAAGTTTATCGTGGTCAGGGCCTTCCTCACTGGCTAATTTGTATTTTAAAAGAGGCATACCCTTTGACTGGAGTATTTCCTGAAGATAAGTTTTATAATCATGAATATCATGGCTTTTTATGCTTTCATCAATAAAAGGCCTGAATAATTCAAAAAACCATTTTTTTGTGAATTCAATTCCTTTATCAAGAAAGACTGCGCTCATAAATGCTTCAAAACTATCTGCTAAAATTGATTCCTTTTTTCTTCCATCGCATTGCTCTTCATTTTCACTTAAAAGTATATACTCGCTTAAATTGATTTCAAGTGCATAATAAGCCAGTGTAGATTTTTTTATAAGATGGGACCTTATTTTAGCAAGTCTTCCTTCAGTAAAATGTCCATATTTCTCTACCAGATATGTAGTTATTATGAACGATAATACTGAATCGCCAAGAAACTCAAATTGTTCATTTCCTCTTGAATCCTTATTGATCTGATGAGCAAAAGACCTGTGAGTCAGGCTTGTATAATATAATTTTAAATTACCTGGTATTATTTTTAATTTGAAAAGCCAGAGTAATATTTTTTTTGTATACAGTCCCTCTTCATACATCTTAAAGATTTTATTTTGAATTTTTTTCCATATAATCTAATGCATCCTGGACTGTAACAATTTTTTCAGCCTCTGAATCGCTTATTTCAATTTGAAACTTATCTTCAAGTGACATAATAAGTTCTACCAAATCAAGTGAATCCGCACCGAGGTCATCAACAAATTTGCTTTCAGGTTTAACATCTTCAGGATTTACGCCCAAAACATCCACCAGGATCTCTTTTATATTTTCGAAATTTTCCATTTTTCCTCCATAATAAATACCGATTTTTAATTATTTATCGATTCGGTAATTTTTGCGACTATAGAATAATTCTGGCTCCAAACAGCAGATTTTACTGCATTTTTTATTGCCTTGGCCTTTGAGCTTCCGTGAGCAATAGCTACTATACCATTTACTCCTATCAGAAATGAACCGCCATATTCTTCATAGTCAAATTTTCTTTTCATTCTCATAAATGAATTCTTAAGAAATATTGCACTTATTTTAGACGCAAAATTTGCTTTTAAGATTCCTTTTATTTCCCCGAAAAACAAATTAGCTATGCCTTCAATGGATTTTAGCAATATATTGCCCGTAAACCCGTCACAGACCACTACATCACAGACCCCGTCAAAAATATCTCTTCCTTCAACATTGCCTATAAAGTTTATATCTTTTATTTCTTTAATAAGCTGGTGAGACTGTATGGCAAGCTCATTTCCCTTTTCTTCTTCGCTCCCGACGTTTGCCAGTCCGATCTTTGGATTTTGCGTCTGAAGTATGGTTTCTGAAAAAATCTTTCCCATTTTTGCAAATTGAGCCAGATACTGCGGTTTGCAGTCAGCATTGGCTCCGGAATCAATTAAAACTATTTTCTTTTCAGAAAGGGGAATAATTACAGCAATCGCAGGCCTAAAAACACCCTTGATTCTTTTTATATTAACAAGAGACGCTGCCATTACGGCTCCTGTATTTCCTGCAGAAACAAATGCACTGCCCTGCTTTTCAGCGGTGATTCTGGTTCCAACAAAAATAGAGCTATCCTTTTTTTGCCTTATGACTTCACCGGGGTGATCGCTCATTAAAACTTCCTGGCTGCAGTTAACTATCTCAAAAACCGAGGGGTCTTCCTGAATCTTCATTAATGATTTTTCTATCTTGTCTTTAACTCCCGTAAGGATTATCTTACAGTCGTATAATTTTGCAGCTTCACTTGCGCCTTTAATTATTTCAGCGGGAGCAAAATCTCCTCCCATGGCATCCAGAACAACAATATTTTTTTCTTTACTTTTATTATTCATATTAAAATAAAAACAGGTATAATCATTCCAGCCCTGTCAGCTTGTCAATATTGATATTATTTTTTGCTACTTCTATCATCTTGTCAATTTTTGTAAATTCATGGAATCTTACTTTTCCAAGTATTTCATTTATCTTTTCAGTAGTCTTCAAGGTGTCAAAAGCTACAAGCATAATAGGTATATTTAATTCTTCCGCTCTGTTAAGGACAACTGAAGAAGGCGCAAAATTTCCTGTAAGTATAAGGCATTTGGTATCTGTTTCAAGAGCAGCAAGCTGTATATCAACCCTGTCTCCACCTGTAATCACTGCTTTGTCTGTCTGTCGCTTGAAAAAAGAAATTGCCTGTTCCTCGCTCATCGCCCCTATCATAAAAGATGATATAAGAGTATCAGTATTATCTTTTGCAGATAATATTTTTCCTTCAAGAAATTCAGAAAGATCTTTTATCGTTACTGAAAGCAGGGTCTTGTCGGAAAGAATTGTTCCAAAGACTTCAATAGAATTTTTTCTGAAAAAAGGAACAAGTATGTTATCAAGATAATCTGCCTGGTTCAAAGGAACCCAGTTGACTACCAGTCCCCCAAAGCTGTCTTTTAAAAAATCTTTTGCAAAAAGTACATAATCAGCTATGTCAGGGGAATAACGTAAAACAAGTATTGTTTTTGCCCTGAGTCTTGTACATATTTCCTTAACTGAAACACCCAGGAAGCTTCCATGTTCAATATTTTTTGCACCTTCCAGCAGGACAATGTCCTTATCTTTCTTTATTTTCAGATAAGATTTTTCAATTATGTTCAGAAATTCTTTTGAAAAATCAGCATTTTTAAGACCTTCCCTGTAATAATTCTGAGTAAGCACTATTGGAGAAATATCTTCAAGTTCATCACTTAATTTCAGAACCTCTTTTACATATTGGGAATCCTCATCAATAGTCTGACCCTGAAATCTTGCAGGCAATGTCCCCAAGGGTTTCATATAGCCTACTTTCAGACCTCTGTCTGAAAGAATGGTGCCCAAGGCAATGCAAAGCGAACTTTTTCCTGAGTAAGCTTCATTGGAAACAAAATACAGGGGAACCATAATTCCCTCCTTTTGATTATTTTTATTTTACTCGGATATCCTTATCCTTACATCTCCTGCTATAGAACCAAGACCCTGGGATTTAACAAATAAAGGATTTATGTCCATCTCCATTATTTCAGGAAAATCTGTAACCAGCTGGGATATTTTTAACAGAATTTCTACAATACTTTCAATATCAGAAGGTTTTTCACCTCTTGCCCCCTTAAGAAGCTTGACGGTTTTGATTTCATCTATCATCTCGAAAGCATCACTTTCTGTAATCGGAGCAATTCTAAATGATACGTCTTTTAATACTTCCACATATATTCCGCCCAGCCCGAACATAATCATCGGACCAAACTGAGGATCTTTATTGATTCCGATAATGGTTTCTTTTTTATCCATTATCATTTCCTGCACTGATATTCCTTTTATTCTTGCATCAGGTTTCTTTGCTTTTACACTTTCCATTATTTTATTAAATCCGTCTTCAAGCTCCGTATCATCTTTGATTCCTACCTTTATTCCTCCTACATCAGTTTTATGAAGGATATCAGGAGAGTCTATCTTTAGAACAACGGGATATCCTACTTTTGAAGTGAATTCTTTTGCTTCTGCAATATCTTTTGCAGTTACAGCCTGTGGTATTCTTATTTTATATGCTTCAAGTATCTTTCTTGCTTCTGTTTCACCAAGTTCAAATCTTTTTTCTTTTCGGCATTCTTCAAAAATTTTGCTTACAGCTTTATTGTCTACATCAAATTTTTTGATTCCCTCGACTTTTTTATTAACCCAGTCTGTGTAATCCATCATTATTTTTAATGTGGCAACAGCGCCTTCAGGTATATCATAGCAAGGTATCCTGTTGTGCATTAACAGGTCAACACCTGATTTGACACCTTTTCCGCCCATAAAACATGCAATAACAGGTATCTTTCTTTTTGAATTCTCAATGGTATTTACTATAGCTTTTGCAGTTTCATCAATCTGTGTCATTGACTGAGGAGTCAGTAAAACAATTATTGCATCTACATTTTTATCTTCAATAACGGTAGACAATGTTTTTTCATATCTGTCTGCAAGAGCATCTCCGAGAACATCTATCGGATTGCGAAAGCTTGCTGCTGCGGGTAAAAATTCCTTTAATTTTTCAACTGTCTTTGCATCAATTGAAGCAAGATTTATCCGATTTTCCTCACATGCATCAGTAGCCATTATCCCGGGACCGCCGGCATTGGTTATAAGAACTACATTCCTTCCCTTGGGAAGAGGCTGGTATGCGAAAGCTGTCGAATAATCAAAAAGATTCCTTATTGTCCTTGCTCTCATTATGCCTGCCTGTTTTAGTGCACAGTCATAAGCCTTGTTTGAGCCTGCAAGGGAACCGGTATGAGAAGATACAGCCTTTGCTCCCGCTGCAGTATTGCCGGATTTTATGGCAACTATAGGTTTTTTCTTTGTTACTTTTGAAGCCATATCAATGAACTGTCTTCCATCGCTTATGCCTTCAATATATGCGCTTATGACCTTACAGCTTGGATCCTCTACCCAGAATTCAAAAAGATCTTTCTCGGCAATATCGCATTTGTTTCCAACAGAAACATATTTGGACATCGGTATTTTCTGTGTAGTAGCCCAGTCAAGTATGGCAGTTATCAGGGCGCCGGACTGTGACATGAATGCAATTTCTCCGTCTGTAGGATCGCCAAGAGCAAAACTTGCATTAAGCCTGCTGGAATAGTTGATCATTCCCAGAACATTAGGGCCCAGAATCCTTATGCCATATTCTTTTGCTTTTTTAACCAGTTCTTTTTCCAGTTCAGCGCCTTCACGGCCTGTTTCCTTAAAGCCGGCAGAGATGACAATAGCACCTTTTACATTTTTTTTGCCGCATTCATCAATAGTGGCAAGTATGTACTTGCTTGGTATAACTATCACAACAAGATCTACATCTGTAGGCACATCCAGAATAGATTTATAGCATCCAAGACCAAGTATTGAATCAGCCTTCGGGTTAATCGGATATATTTTACCCTTATACCCAAAATTGATAATATTGGCAAGAATGGTATGACCGACTTTTTCCTTTTCTCTTGCTGCGCCTATAACTGCAACAGAATCAGGGTTAAAAAACTTTTCAAGACTCACTAGAACTCCTCCATCTATACTTTTGAATTATTTTAAAAAATTTTATTATTCAAGGATTAAAAAATTTCAGTTAAGATGCTTTTGGACTGGTTTTTCCGGATTTCTTTTCCTTTTCGTCAGATTTAAGAATTTTTACATTATCATAATAGCCACAGTTTAGACAAACCCTGTGTGCTATTTTTTTGGAATGACAACGCAGACATTCTACAATATTAACCGGAGTTAACTTATCATGCGTTCTTCTCTTGTCTCTTTTTGATTTCGATGTATTACCTTTTGGAACTGCCAATTAAACCGTCCTCTCGTATATTTAAAAAATTACAATAAACAAACAAGGAAATATACCATAAATCTGATATTTTGCAACAAATTAAATATCTTGCAATATATTTTGAACCAATATATTAAAAATCACTCCCGGCTTTCAGAGCTAAGTCCGGACTTGAATTGTTCCCTTCCTTTTTCAATAGCAGACAGAATTTTATGAAGAGCAGCTTCAAGGTTGGCAAGCTTTTCATCTGCATAGTCTTCTGCTTCAAGCCTTATAGTTCTTGATCTTGCTTCTGCAACTGCAAGCATGTCTTCTGATTTTCTGGTGGCATTCTTTAAAATCTCAGTTTCGTTTACAAGCATATCAGCTCTTTCCTTTGCTTCCCTGATTATTCTTTCTGACTGCCGCTTGGATTCTTCTATCATGCCTTCTCTTTCCTTTACTATCCATCTTGCCTGTCTGAATTCTTCAGGAAGAACATTTCTCAGTTCG
>DUQM01000064.1 GCA_012837825.1 Actinomycetota bacterium
TAAAAAAATGAAGTTTGGTTTCGTTAATCTTACTCTTGACTTTCTGGATGAAGAAGAACTAATCACTGCCCAGAAGATAGCAGGAGATGCCAAAAAGTTCTTTACTGATGAAATGAAGGTTTCTATTATTGAATCTGCACCCTCTATAAATAGCAGAGAGATGTCAAAAGCAGCATGGAAACTTTTTAAATCCGAAAATGTTGATGCAGTAGTAATATTCAATGGTACTTTCAGCACAGGAGAAGTAGCGGCAGAGATTTTCAGAAATATCGACTGCCCTTATCTTATCTGGGGGATAGAGGAGTTTGCCATAAAAAAACATAGCTTTACAGGCTCAATGGTAGGAGCAATGCCGCAGGGTTCCATACTTGCAAATTTCGGTAAAAAATTCAGCTTCGTATATGGAAATGTTTCAAAACAGAATGTTCAGGACAAAATTAAAGTTTTTGTTAATGCGGTAAGAGCAATATCTTACCTTAAAGAGGCTTCAATAGGCGTTATCGGCATGAGGCCTGATGGTTTTGAAATTTCTGATTTTGACGAACTTGCAATAAAAAATATCTTTGGCACTACGATCACAAAGCTTTCAATGTATTCTTTTACAAATGTGATAAAAAGTATTACTGAAAAAGAAATCAGCGAAGATATGAAGAAGCAACAGGAAATATTTAACATACCCAAAGAAAATCTGGAAGAATCCAGAGGGTTGTCAAGAGTATATCTTGCTGTAAAAAAGGTAGTTGAAGAAAGAAAAATACAGGCTTATGCTCCGGACTGCTGGCCTGAATTAAGGGATATCGACAAAACCCCTATTTGTCCGGCAAACGGAAGAATGTGTGCTGAAGGAATAATGGCTTCATGTGAATGTGATGTAAACGGAGCCCTCACTCTTTTAATAGAATATGCAATGACCAAGGGGACTCCATGGCTGGCTGATCTTGTAAATTATATTGAAGAGAAAGATGCAATACTGTTCTGGCATTGTGGAAACGGTCCCTATAATACAGCTTCTTCCAAACCCAAGATAGAAAGAGTGTTTGGAGGCCTGGCAGAAACATCTTCTTCAAAAGCCGGAGTTGCGACAGTGGTAAGACTGAATGCAATAAGGGGAAAATATACCATTCATGCTAGTCTTGGAGAGGTAGTGGACAATGACCTTTATCTGAAAGGAAGCAACCTGACGATAAAGATGAACAGCGGAAATATGGGATTTATTGAATCACTTCTTTGCAACGGAATACCTCATCACAACGGTATAGTGTATGGAGATATTATTGCGGAGGTAAAGGAATTTGCCAATCTTATGAATATTCCTGCAGTAATTTTTTAATCTGAATTAATTAAAAAATTACAGTAATCAAATTCCGATAATTAAGATTAAAAACTTTTAAAAATTTAAAAAACAATTAGATAGTAAAGGTCAGAAGGAGGAAGAATGAAAAAATTTAAATTATTTATTGACAATGAGTGGGTTGAACCGGAAGATGGAAAATATTTCACTTCTTATTGTCCGGCAACAGGCGAACCATTAGCTGAACTTGCATCAGCGTCGGCAAATGATGTAAACAAGGCAGTTCAGGCTGCAAAGAGAGCTTTTCCTGAGTGGTCAAAAACTGATGGTGATGTTCGTGCAGATTTAATGATGAAAGCATTGTCTTTGTTCAAGGCAAGAATTCGGGAATTCGCAGAATGGGAAGCTAAAGATGTAGGCAAACCCATCAAAGAGACCATGGGAACAGACCTGCCTTATGCCTTCAGGGCAATGGAATATTTTTCAAACCTCGGAAGACAGATAAGAGGCAATGTCATACCTCTTCCCGGTCGTAGCGCTCTTTGTTATGAAACATACGAGCCTTTTGGGGTTGTAGGCTCTATCATACCCTGGAACTTCCCTCTTCATATTGCAACCAGGACAATATGTCCTGCACTTTCTGCAGGAAATACCGTAGTACTGAAAGCTTCCTCGCTTGCTCCTATTACATGTTCCATGATGGCAGAAATTTTCCTTGAAGCAGGCTATCCAAAAGGAGTAATAAACATTGTCTCAGGTTCCGGAAGTGTTACGGGAGAGGCCATGCTCCGTAATGATGATGTGAACATGGTTTCATTTACCGGTTCGACTGAAGTTGGAAGAAGATGCCTTCATTCTTCTGCTGAAACCAACCTTAAGAAAGTGTTGCTTGAGCTTGGCGGAAAAGGACCTTTTATTGCTGACAAAGATTGTCTTGTAAGCGACGCTGTAAATTCACTTATTATCGGTTTCTGCTTCATGCAGGGTGAAGTTTGCTGTGCTTCTACCAGAGCATATGTCCATAAAGACATATATGATGAATTTGTAGAGAAGCTGGTTGCAAGATGCAATGCCATCAGGTTGGGCGACATAATGGATCCGGAGACCCAGATGGGTTCCCTGATTGACGAGAATCAGTTCAAACAGGTTGATAAATATGTAAAAGATGCAGTTGCCGATGGTGCAAAACTATTATGCGGCGGCTTCAGGGAAATGGATGCCCCTATGGATAAGGGCTACTTCTACAGACCGACGGTTCTGGAAGTTGCTTCAAATGATCTGGCCTGTGTTCAGGAAGAAATATTCGGGCCGGTAGTTACTGTAAAGAAAATTGATAATTTTGAGGAAGCTCTTGAATTATCCAATGATTCTGTATATGGTCTGGGCGCAACGGTATGGAGTGAAAATTACAGGACATTGCTTAAAGCAACTGAAACCTTTAATGCAGGAATAGTATGGATGAATACAAATGTGATGTCAAAAATAGAAGCTTCATATGGCGGCAATAAACAAAGCGGTCTTGGAAGAGAAGGCGGAGTTGTAGGTCTTATGGAATACTTAAAGTGCAAAAATAATGTACTTTATACAGGTCCAAGAGAAAATTATTATGGTTTTGAAGATTAATAAGTTTTTATTAATCAAAATAATTAAATGATTTAATTCCGTGATAAGAAGATTATATTTTTTTATAAATTACTTTATAAAACCTTATCCGGACTGGTATTAAAGTAATTGATAGATAATATGTTTTCTTGTCACGGAATTTGTTTTTAATGGTTGTATTTAATTAAATTTTTTAAGGAGATGGGACAATTATGAATGAAAATTCATTAATTGACGCAATGGTTGAAAAATCAAGGGTAGCACAGCTTGAATTTGAGAAGTTTGACCAGAGCCGTATTGACAGGTGTGTGAAAATAATCGCAAAAATTGTTTTCGATAATGCTGAGAAATTTGCGAGAATGGCTGTTGATGAGACAGGAATGGGCAATTATGAAGACAAGCTCAAGAAAAAACTGGGAAAATCAAGAATAATCTGGAACAGTCTGAAAAGTAAAAAATCAGTAGGAATTCTTGAATATGACGAAAAAACCAAGATTGCGCTTATTGCAAAACCTGTGGGAGTTGTGGGTGCTGTTACTCCATGCACTAATCCGGTAGTAACCCCTATGTGCAATGTAATGTTTGCTTTAAAAGGTGGAAATTCCATAATAATCGCTCCTCATCCGAGATCCAAAAAATGCGGAAAATATTTTGTGGATCTCTGCAATGAAAAACTATCTGCGGAGAAAGTTCCGGCAGATCTTATACAGATAATTGAGGAACCGACAAAAGATCTGACAAATGAGCTTATGAGGAAAGTGGATGTTGTTGTGGCAACAGGCGGAATGGGAATGGTAAAAGCTGCTTATTCGAGCGGAAAACCTTCTTTCGGAGTCGGAGTTGGAAATGTTCAGGTAATAATGGACAGAGATATTGACATAAAAGATGCTGTTTCCAAAATCATTACAGGCCGGGCTTTTGACAATGGGATTATCTGTTCTGCTGAACAGACTGTAATGGTTCCGGACGAGAAGTTTGATGATATCGTTAGTGAATTTAAGAATAACGGGTGTCATTTTGTTTCAGATAAAGAAGAAAAGCAAAGACTGCGAGATGCTCTTTTTATAAATGGTGTTCCCAATAAAGATGTCATAGGTCAGGAAGTGTCAAAAATAGCAGGAATAGCCGGGATAGACATTGCTGCCGGTGTGAAAGTGATAGTTGTCGAAGCGGACGGAACAGGCAGGGAAGATGTATTCTGTAAAGAGAAAATGTGTCCTGTTATTGCATTAATCAGGTATAAGAATTTTTCGGAAGCTGTAAATTATGCACAGACAAATCTTGATTTTGAAGGTAAAGGTCACAGTATTTCCATTCATTCTAATAATAAAGAGAATATTGAATATGCTGCTCTTAATGTGAAAGTCAGCAGGATTCTTATTAATCAGGTTTGTGCAACATCAAACGGCGGAAGCTTCTTTAATGGTCTTGCCGCAACCACGACTCTCGGCTGCGGCTCCTGGGGAAATAACTCAATATCTGAAAATTTTGATTACAAGCATTTATTAAATATAAGCCGGATAGCTTACTTCAACGAATCACTGAAAGCTCCCAGCGATGAGGAGCTCTGGGGGGAAAGTCTATGAAACTTCTTGAGTATAAAGGTAAAGAATTATTAAAAGAATACGGTATCCCTATTCAGAACGGAGTGGTTGTACAGGAAAACCAGGACATAAAGGAATCCATCAAAGCTTTAAATCCGCCTTATGTTTTGAAAGTACAGATAATGGCTGGCGGAAGAGGGAAAGCAGGGGGTATCAAATTTGCTGAAAGCCCGGATGAAGCCGAAAAGCTTGCAAAAGAGATGCTTCAGATGGAAATCAAGAAGCTGAAAGTCAGAAAAGTCCTGATTGCAGAGAAAGTGGATCTGGCTGATGAATGGTATCTGAGCATAGTTCTTGACAGGTTCAACAAAGCTCCGATGTTGATATTCAGTCCGCTGGGAGGTGTAGATATAGAGGAGACAGCAAAAAATAATCCTGAAAAAATAGTAAAGATTCCGATCAATTTTTTCATGGGGATTAAGGAATATACAATCAGATATATCTTTAAAAAATATGATTTGGATCTTGCTCTTACGGAAGCTTTTACTTCAATTGTCAAAAATCTTTACAAGCTTTTTATAGAATATGACTGTACTCTTACTGAGATAAATCCCCTTGCAATTATAGGTGATGGAAAATTGCTTGCAGTAGACTGTAAGGCCGATATCGACAATAGTTCACTTTACAGGCACAGCGATATAGCTGAATTCAGGAATTCAATTGAGGAAAATGCTCTGATAAAAGAAGCCAGGCAGTTTAATTTTCTTTATATACCTGTTACAGATGAAGGGAATATAGCTGTTGTAAGCAATGGTTCGGGAATGATTATGTCCTGTATAGATCTTATAACAAAAAATGTGCAGAAGGTCGGGGCTGCTCTGGATCTTGGCGGAGGAGCTACTTCAGACAGGATTGCTGAAGCAGTAAAGATAATTTTTAAAAACAAAAATATTATGTGCCTGTTTATTTCAATATTTGGGGGTATTACCCGCTGTGATGAAGTCGCCCTGGGAGTAAAAGCTGCTTTGGATTCAGGAGAAATTGAAAAAGACAGAGTCGTTGTTATCAGGCTTGAAGGCACAAACAAGCCAGAAGCGTTAAAGATATTGTCAGAGATAGGCAGCAATGTAATTATTGCTGACAGTATCAGCGATGGTGTTAGTAAAATCAGTTCCAGGAGATTTTAAGTATGAGTATATTAATAGATGAAAATACAAAATTAATAATACAGGGAATTACAGGCAGGGAAGGAACTTTTCATGGGGAAAGAATGATTGCCTATGGTACAAAAGTGGTGGGAGGAGTCACACCCGGAAAAGGCGGACAGAATGTATTTGGAATTCCTGTTTTTGATACTGTAAAACAGGCTTATGAAGAAACAGGTGCAAACACTACAGTATTATTTGTACCTGCAAGATTTACTGCCGAAGGAGCATATGAGGCAATTGATGCAAAGATACCGCTGGTTATAACGATTGCTGAACATGTTCCTGTTCACGATATGATGAAAGTCTATAACCTTGCAAGGAAATCGGATTCCATAGTTGTAGGCCCGAATTCATTCGGAATTATTTCGCCTGGCAGGTCAAAAGCGGGTTTTATGCACGACAAGATATTCACACAGGGCAATGTAGGGCTGATGTCCAGGTCTGCAACAAACTGTTATGAGACAGTATTCCTTCTTACCAATGAAAATATAGGACAGTCCACGGTAATAGGTATAGGCGGAGATATGATTCCGGGTTCATCTTTTATTGATTTCCTTCCAATGTTTGAAAACGATGAACAGACAAAGATCATTGTTCTCATAGGTGAAATCGGAGGAAGCGACGAAGAGATTGCTGCCGAATACATTAAAAAACATATAAGGAAACCTGTTGTAGCGCTTATAGCGGGAAAGAATGCTCCAAAAGGGACATCAATGGGCCATGCAGGAGCAATTGTTTCCGCTGACGGAACAGGAAGCGCTGAGAATAAGGAAAAGAAGCTTTCTGAAGCCGGTGTAATAATTGCTGAAAGCACGGAACATATTGTTAAGATAATAAAAGAAATGCAATAGTGTGTTTATAAAAGGCAGAGACCGCGGGCAATTTCCTGTTTCAGCTTTTTAGTTCTCTTTATAATATATTTTATTTTAATGTAAGGCATGTTTTATGAAAGCGGTAGTAAAGGAAAAAAAAGGTTATGATAATATAAATTACAAAGAGGTGCCGGATCCGGCAATCAATGATGATGAGGTGCTTATAAAAGTCATGGCTGCAGGTATCTGCGGGTCAGATCTGCATATATTTCATGATGTTTTCCCTTACTGGCCGCCTGTCATACTTGGGCATGAATTTGCCGGTGTAATAGTTGAAAAAGGCAGAAATATTACACGATTTGAAGTCGGAGACAGGGTAACTTCTGAGCCTCAGCAGAAAGTGTGTGGGGTATGCAGATTCTGCAGGGCAGGTAAACCTCATCTGTGTGCTTTTAAAAGATCTCCGGGATGGGGAATTGACGGGGCAATGGCTGAATACATAAAGATTTCCGACTGCAAACTCCATAAAATACCTGACAATATATCTTTCGTTGAAGGAGCAGCAATAGAGCCGGCCTCAACAGTCACCCATGCTGTCATTGAAAGAGGAAATATAAAGGTCAATGATTTTGTAGTAGTTACCGGAGCGGGGGCAATAGGTCTTATAGCGGCACAGGTTGCAAGAGCATGCGGCGCACGCAAGATAGCCATAACAGGTCTTGATATTGATGAAGAATACAGACTGAAAGTTGCAAGAGAGCTTAAAATTGATTTTGTTTTAAATGTTCAGAAGGAAAAACTTACAGACGTAGTAATGAACAATACCGAAGGATATGGAGCAGATTTTGTTGCTGAATGCAGCGGAAGCGAATCAGCAGTAAACGATGCAATTGAGATTCTGGCAAAAAGCGGAAAACTGGTCGGTCTGGGATTAAGCGGGAAGGAAACAATAAACATAAAATGGGATAAAGCTGTTCAGAAGGAGATTGAAATAATTCCATCCATGAGTTCTACTTTTTCTTCATGGGAACATACGATAAGTCTGCTGAGCGAAAACAAACTCGATCTGGGCAAAGTAATCTCTGATGTTATGCCGCTTTCCGAGTACAGAAAGGCATTTGAAAAAGTTGATAAAAAGCAGGGCTTAAAGATTGTTCTTGTTCCCGATAAAGAATATAATAAATAATTCTTTTAGAGGAACAAAACAAATAATTACAAATAAAAAATGAATACTAACCTAACTAAAGGAGAAATAATGTTAAGAGAGAAACTAAGCGGGGTATTTATTCCTGCCATAACACCTTTTGCTTCAAACGAAGAGGTTCAGTACGATAAATTGGAAGAGAATATACGAAAGTATAATAAAACTTCTATAGGGGGCTATCTGGCATTAGGCTCAAATGGTGAGAATAAAAGCCTTACTTCTGATGAAAAGCTGAAAATTCTTGAAGTTTTTGTAAAAAACAAACAAGATAAAGTTGTAATGGCGGGAACAGGA
>DUQM01000065.1 GCA_012837825.1 Actinomycetota bacterium
AAAATAAAATTATTAAATAATAACTCAATTAAATAACTTAATTGTCTATTTGAATTAAATAAATTATTTTTTTACAAGCTTTTCAGTTGATGGATCCGGTCTTGGAATAACATGAACGGAAATGAGTTCCCCAACTCTTTTTGCAGCAGCAGCTCCCGCATCAACAGCAGCTTTTACTGCACCTACATCGCCTTCAACCATTACGGTTACAAAACCGCCTCCAATCTGTTCTATTCCCAACATCTGCACATTTGCAGCTTTAACCATTGCATCTCCTGCTTCAATACATCCAACAAGACCTTTTGTTTCTATAAGACCGAGTGCTTTGCTCTCCATCAAAAACTCCTTTGATTAACTTAAAATTTTTGTTTATTTTATAACACTATTGCTAATAATTAAATACCTTTTTAATTTATTTAATTAAAACCAAAAGAATCTTTGTAAAAAAATACAGCGCCACCAGGTTATTACAATCTAATGGCGCCAGGAAAAATATATTAGAATATCAGCTTAATGTCAACAAATCTTAAATCAGGTTTTAATAATCAGGGATTATAAGGAAGAAAAGATAATAAATATTTTTGCATTCTTGATTATAAGCTTTAATAATTGTATTATTTTTATCGTGCCGGAGTGGCGGAATTGGCAGACGCGCTGGACTCAAAATCCAGTGGGCCGTAAGGTTCGTGTCGGTTCGACCCCGACCTTCGGCACCATGAGGACATATAACAGGGTTTCTATATAAAATCTTCCGGAATATAGATGTATCTACAAGTATCAGGATTTTTATTTATAGGCTTGCCGGGAGCTTTTACCGCCTTTTCAACTTTAAGCCTTGAGACTGTTACTCTTATAAAAGAAAAAGAATATATAAATGCACTGATTAGCATATAGTAAGCAGTATCGCCTGTATTGCTCTCGTTTTTCCGGGTTCCGTTTTTGAAAAATTATTGTTTAGAATTTTAAAATGATCCCGCTTCTGAATGAAACCCGCTAGAGGCAGACCGGTTAAAGTTGAAAAAGCTGCAATCATTAAATGCTGCTTGAGATCAAATAAGAGACTGTAAAGTTTTTTGTGTAAACTCCTGATTTATATAAATAGCCAAACAACTTATAAAACAACTAAAGCATTTCTTTGACTCTTACAAGCAAATAACCCTTGGCCATTAGTCCGTTAATGATTTCCGGAAGAGCATTGACCGTCTCATGGCCTCCTACATGCATAAGCACTATTCCTCCGTCAGATGCATTTTCCAGCACTCTTCCGATCACATAGTCTTTGGTTATCACCGTTCCATTAAGTTCTTTTGCCCAGTCATGGCTGTCAACAGTCCACATTACTGTGTATCGGTACCCTTCCTCATTTAGTATCGTCAATACCCTCTCATTATATTCACCGTATGGGGGACGGAATAAATCAGCATCAAATCCCGTAATATCTTTTATTATTCGTGTTGTTTCTGAAATTTCATTTCTGATTTCTTCATCACTCATTTCATTCATATGGCCATGAGTAAGAGAATGATTTTCCAGATCATGGCCCCTGCTTACAATATCTAAAGCGATTTCAGGATGGTCTTTTGCCCAAAGCCCTCGTGTGAAAAAGGTAGCTTTTATACCGAATTCGTCAAGAATGTCCAGAAGCTGTTCTGCATTTTCATATTCCCATCCTGAATCAAAAGTAAGCGCCATCTTCATGCATTCCGGATTTGTTCTGCCATTTGTTATAACTATCGACGGTTCCCCGGGCTTTAATGTAGAAGTTGTTTCTTCAATGGTCTCCCTGCCTGGCTGCTTATTCTCAGCACTGCTGTCAGTAACTGTATCTTCTTTTGTTGAAACCATTGAAGAGCCGGTAGCCGGTAAAGACATACTGCATGAGAATAAATAAAAACTCATCAGTAGTAAAATAAAAGTGAAAATAATCAATCCCGGAAACAATTTGTTTTTCATGATTCTTTTAATTAAAAATATTTATAAAGCTGACTGAATTCTAACATTGCGCTTAACTTTGGTATCAGCTTGGGTAGAATTATCTGCATCAATTGATATGGCAGTAAATTAATATCCCTCCTGCTTGTTTTAGTATTTAATAAATTAATTATATTGCCAGGATGTGGCCATAATCATATAGTTCTTTATTTATGGTCCTGGTTCCGGAGAAAACTTCATTAAAATCCACAATACATATATTATTATTTTGTATTGCAGTCATTGCATTGGTCTCTCCGGAAGCTATAAAATCAATTGCTTTTTTTGCAAACCGTGTAGCCAGAATCCGGTCCACAGCGCTTGGCGATCCGCCTCTCTGAATATGCCCAAGTACCGAAAATCTGACTTCATGATCTACAAGAAGCTTAATGGAAGAAGCAACTTCCTCTGCTTTGGCGGCACCCTCTGCTACAATAAGAAGCGTGTGCCTCTTGCCTTTCCTGTGATTTTTAATTGCATTTGATATCTTTACAAGATCCACTTTTATTTCAGGAATAAGGACATAATCAGCACCGCAGGCAAGACCTGATTTTATTGCAAGCTCACCAGAATTTCTCCCCATTACTTCTATGACAAAAATTCTTTCATGAGAGGAAGCTGTATCTCTTATTTTCGATATGAGACTTATTATTACATTCAGAGCTGTATCAAATCCAAGACTTTGATCGGTTCCATAAATATCATTATCAATAGTAGCAGGTATGCCTACAACTCTTACGCCAAGTTCATTTAAATCTCTTGCTCCCCTGAAAGAACCGTCCCCTCCTATTACCAGTAAAGCATCAATCGAATTTTCCTTAAGATTTTTTTTAGCTTTAAGAAGTCCTTCCGTAGTCTTAAATATTTCAGACCTGGCTGTATAAAGAACTGTTCCTCCCCTGTCGATTATCCCTCCGACAGAATTGTTGGAAAGAACTTCATAATTATTATTTACAAGACCTTTAAAACCTTCATAATACCCGTAAACTTCTATCTTTTTGTATATTGCATACCTTACAGCAGATCTTATTGCAGCATTCATACCGCTTGCATCCCCGCCGCTTGTTAATATTCCTATTTTTTTTATATTGTTCTGCAAAATTCCTCTCTTATAAAAACATTGGCTACATTATTTATGTCGGGATTTCAATTCATCCATTATATCTTTATAGCTTATTTTCTTTTCAAATATCAATACAGTAAGATGATATAAAAGATCAGCTATTTCATAAATCAATTGTTTTTTGTCCTGAACGGCTGACGCAAGAATGACTTCTATGCTTTCCTCTCCTACTTTCTTCAATATTTCTTCCATTCCCCGCATGTGCAATTTGTAAGTATATGATTTTTCCGACTTCTCCTTTATTCTTTTGGAAACTATGCCAAATAAATCATCAAGAAACAAAAGAGAATTGTCTCTGTCTTCTCCACAGATATCATATATTCCCAGATAATTTCCATAGTTTAATTTATCGCTTAAAGATTTGAAATCACCTGTTCCGCCAGATTGTACTTCATTAAAAAAACAGCTTTTGTTTCCGGTATGGCAGGCAGCACCTTTCTGCTCCACAAGAAATACAAGAGCATCATTATCGCAATCTGTAAAAATTTTTATTATTTTCTGAAAATTGCCTGAGGTTTCTCCCTTGTTCCACAGGCAGTCTCTTTCCCTGCTGTAAAACCATGTATACCCGGTCTCCAGGCTTCTTATAAAAGATTCCCTGTTCATATATGCGAGCATCAAAACCTCTTTGCTATCATTATCCTGTATGATTGCCGGGATGAGATTTCCGGTTTTATGAGTTTTCCGGCTTTCCGATAAATTGCTTTTATTAATTATTCTTTTAGAATCACCGGCTGTTTTTTTCATATTTTCTCCAAAAAGTTAAAATTATAATCTAACTTCAATGCCTTCGCTTCTGAGATACTCCTTAGCCTGCCTTATCGTGTATTGTCCATAATGAAAAATGGATGCAACAAGTACTGCATCGGCTCCGCCCAGTAGAATCGCGTCTTTCAGATGCTCAAGATTTCCGGCCCCTCCTGAAGCTATTACGGGTATGCCCACACCTGAGCTTACAATTTTTGTAAGCTCAATATCATAACCGTCTTTTTTTCCGTCTTTATCCATGCTTGTCAGCAGTATTTCTCCTGCTCCAAGTTTTTCAACTTCCTTTGACCATTCAAGAACATCCATTCCCGTGGCAGTGCGACCTCCATGAATATAAACTTCCCAGGAATTATCATTCTTTTTCTTTGCATCTATTGCAACCACGATACACCGGCTTCCAAATATTTTTGCGCCTTCCCTGATTAGATCGGGGTTTTCAACTGCAGACGTACTTACAGATATTTTGTCAGCTCCTTTTTTCAATATTTCCCTCATATCTTCGATTTTATTTATTCCGCCGCCAATAGTATATGGAATAAAGACTTTTTCCGCAGTTTTGCTTACAAGTTCAATTACAGTCTTTCTTTTTTCATGGGAAGCAGTTATATCAAGAAATACTATTTCATCCGCCCCTTCCCTGTCATAATAAGCTGCAAGCTCAACAGGATCCCCGGCATCCTGCAGATTAGTAAAACTCACACCTTTGACGACCCTGCCTTTATTTACATCCAGACATGGTATTATTCTTTTAATTGTCATTTTCCGATACCATCCTTGTTGCTTCTCTCAAATCAATTTTATTCTCATAAAGAGCTTTGCCTATTACTGCACCCTTTACTCCCAGACTTTCAAGTTCTTTCAGATAAACGATGTCCTCAATTTTGCTGACACCGCCGGCAATATAAACATTAAGTCCGGTTGACTGTATAAAATCCTTTATTATTTTTCTGTTTATTCCTTCAAGTGTTCCGTCTTTTGAAATATCTGTAATAATAACTTCTCTGATTCCGGCCTGAAAAATTTTCCTGCCATAATCCATAACATTATACTCAGACTGATGAAGCCATCCCTTTTTAAGCACCACACCTTCTTTATTGAAATCAAGGCTTATTATAATCCTGTTTCCTGACAGAATACCGGCTTTTTCAATAAAATCGAAATCTTCCAAAGCTTTTGTTGAAATAATCAGACGGTCTACTCCTTTTTCAGTAAGAGTCTTTACATCTTTCAGAGTTCTTATCCCTCCGCCATATTCCAGTTTTATGTCAACTTTACTTTTTATAAGAGCAGCAGTTTCAATATTAACCGGTTTTCCTGCTTTCGCTCCATCCAGGTCAATAAGATGTATCCATCCGGCACCCATATCCTTCCATCTGAAAGCAACCTCAAGAGGAGAATAAGGATAATGGCTTACTTTCTCATAATCGCCCTGAAAAAGCCTTACACATTTTCCGTCTATTAAATCTATTGCGGGTATTATTTCCATAATCTTAAATATTTGTGATTTCTATATTAGCCTCAAGCCTTGTAATGCGTTTGAAACACTTTTGATATTTCCGGCATTGTAATCCATTGCTGCTGTATATTTATTTACCATAGTATTTATATATTTTAAAGCATCCCCTTAGTGGAGGGTATGTCATCATTTCCGGTTTTTCTGGATGCAATAAAAAGTGTTTTCCCGAAAGCTTTAAAAATGGCTTCGATAATATGATGGGGATTGATTCCGGAATTCTTTTTTATATGAAGATTAATAAAGGAATTGCTGACAAGCGCTTCAAAAAAATCCCTTACTATAGTTGATTCAAATCCTTCCATGACTGCATAAGGAATGTCTGCATCAAAATTTAAAAAAGCTCTTCCTCCCAAATCAAGCGCAACAGTTACGCTTGCTTCGTCCATCGGCAAAATGAAAAAAGCAAATCTTTCAATTCCTTTCTTGTCGCCGAGAGATTCATTTATAGCTTTGCCAAGGCATATCCCGATATCTTCAACAAGATGATGAGTCCCTGTCTCGATATCTCCTTTTGCTTTGATTTTAATATCAAACTTTCCATGTTTTGCAAAACTGCACAAAAGATGGTTTAAAAAACCATTCTGCGTATCAATATCGGTTTTTCCACTGCCTTCCAGCGCAAACTCAAGCTCAATCCTGGTTTCTTTTGTTTCCCTTATGATTTTTGCTTTTCTTCCCATAGCTATTTTATTACCTTTTTTATTTTATTGATTATATCTTCGATAATCTCATTCTTTATTCTGTAGCTTACTTCGTTTGCTATCAGTCTTGTTGTAGATTCAATAACATTTTCCATCTCTACAAGATCATTTTCCAATAGAGTCCTTCCCGTGGCTGTGATATCCAGTATCTCGTCAGCAATGCCTAAAAGGGGTGCAAGCTCAACTGAACCGTATAGTTTGATTATCTCAACCTGCATTCCTTTTTTTTCAAAGTATTTCTTTGCGATTTTAGGATATTTGGTAGCAATCCTGACAGTTCCGAAATGCTCATATCTTCTCTTTACATCATCAATGCAGTTTTTCCTGGTTGCAAGTATCATTCTGCATTTGCCGTTTCCGAGGTCAAGAAGCTCAAAAACACTGCATTCATTTTCAAGAAGCACGTCTTTTCCTACAAAACCGATATCACAGGCTCCGTGCTCAACATAAACCGGAACATCCATCGGTCTGGTAATAATATACTTAAAGTTGTCTATTTCAGAATAGAAAAATAATTTTCTGTCATTGTTTTCAAAACATCCCGTATCATAACCGCATTTTTCCAGAATATTAATAGTTTCCTGAAACAAGTATCCTTTTGGAACAGCAATATTAAGCGTTTCTCCCATAAAGCAAAAAATCCTTTACATATTTTAATTCTTTCATAAATGTTTTCCCACTTGAAATATGGGTTACTTCAGCCCCGGTAAAAGTTTTATCAATAACAATCAGAAAATCAACTTTTTTATCTCTGAGAAAATTCGTTTTGCCGGCAGACTCATTATAATCAAGCTCGACAGCTATGTTTTCTTTTCTTAAAACTTCTGCAAAATCAATTATCTTTAAAAAATCCTTATTCTTCGATGAAATAAATACTCTTGATATTTTTTTATCTATAACAAAGGCTGATTCTTTTACAGATTTGTGCAGAAGATCTATATCAAGCGCAAAACCCGTAGCCGGAACATCCGGCCCGAATTTTTTTATCAGCTTGTCGTATCTTCCCCCGCTGCCGATTATTGAATTGATATTTGAAGAATATACCTCATATATTATACCTGTATAGTAATCAAAATCCCTCAGAATTCCGAAGTTCGCTATAAAGTATTCTTTATAGCCTGCTTCACAAAGCACGGAAAATATTTTTTTAAACCTTGAAAATCCACTTATTAATTCTTCCGATCGTGTATTATTTATCATATTTTCCAATACTGACAAATCTTTTACCGGTTTGATTATTTTTAAAAACAGCTCTTTTTTTAACGGGTTTTGCTTTTCCAGATAATTTCCAAGAGCTACATAATTCTTGTTTATAAGTTCATTCTTTATAAAAGCTTCCCCTTGTTTTGTCAGATCAATCCAATTACAGAGAAGGTCAAGCATTTCTGTGCTCCCAAGTCCTATAAGAAAATTATCGGGAATCATTTTTTTTAACATTTTTACCAGGATAAGAAGAGTTTCTGCATCACACATATGGGAAGAAGAACCAATGAACTCAAGTCCTGCCTGATTGTATTCTCTTTTTTCCCCTTTTTGACCGGATGACTTCCTGAATGAATTAGCAAAATAGCAGAATCTTGCCGGAAGCTGATTCTTTTTAATTCTCATGGCAGTAAATCTTGCAATTGGAATCGTCATATCTGTTCTCAGAGATACAAGGCTTCCGTCAGAATCAAAAAAATTAATTAATTTGTCTTTCCAGTTTTTTCCGACTCCTTCAGAAATATTTTTGGTGAATTCAACAACCGGGGTTTTAATTTCACCATATCCCCATAATTCAAACTCT
>DUQM01000066.1 GCA_012837825.1 Actinomycetota bacterium
AAAATTTTAAGACATATAATTAATAAAATAATATATAATACCTTAATATCAATATTCTGATTTTACTTTTTCATGACATAAAATCAAGGGTACTGGTTGTTTTATCGGTTATGTTCTGGTAAGTATTCTGATAAAAAAATTTTTAATTAAAAATTTTAAAGATTACTTCATTAATTACTGTAAAAAGTCCGGAGATCATATAGTTCTGCCTGGAAGGAATAACCGGGATTTTCAATTTAAAAAGAGAAAGATTTGATAAAATGACGGAATATGCCAGACCAAAAAACCCTTATCTTGTACCTGTAATTATTTTTTGTGTTCTGACATTTGTTTTTTCATTTGTTATCTTTTTGCCTGTTCTGTTGCAGTTAGATATGATGGATTGGGGATATGCCATAAGCTTTGTTTCTTTTTTTATGGCAATAGCATTTCTTGTAACCGCAATTATTATTTTCGGATTTTACAGAAGAGCCGATAAAATATTTTTAAGCAAGAACATCCTTGTCCAATGGAAGTATGAAAAATATTTGTGGTCAGAATTTACAAAAAAGGAATATATTGCTGATAAAAAAGAGAAAAAATTTCTTTTTCTGACTATTCTTGTTTTCATAATAATAATTTCAACGATTTTTATTTTAATAAACAGGGAAGTCTGGAAGTTCTTTTTAATTGTTTTTTCAGCATTGACCATTGTTACTGCAACATTGTCTTTTCTGGTGCCTGCGCTGAAGAAAAGAAGTTATTTAAAAACATTTCCACAGGCCTTTATTTCTTTAAATGGTGTTTATTTAACAGGGGAGTTTCATATCTGGGATTATCTTACTGCGAGAATGGAAAAAGCTTTTGTTGATGAAGAAAATATGCTTGTTAAAATAAATTACTCTTATTCGACCAGTTATCAGAAAGCATATAAAGAAATAAGGATTCCTATTCCTGACGGCAGGCTTGATGAGGCATTTAAAGCGGTTGAGAAGCTGAAGGTAAAAAGAAAAATTAAAAAAATAAAATAGTGGTTATGTAAATGACTGAAAGAATTAATAAGGCATTTAAAGAATTAGGAATCAAGGAAGAACTCTTAAGGGCAATAAAAGAGCTTGGGTTTGAACAGCTGACTCCGATACAGGAAAAAGCAATTCCTGTTTTAAAAAAAGGCGACAGCGATTTTATAGGTCTTGCTCAGACAGGCACAGGCAAAACGGCTGCATTCGGAATACCCCTGGCTGAACTTGTTAACATTAATTCAAAAAACATCGAGGCTCTAATACTTGCTCCTACAAGAGAACTGTGTATGCAGATAGCAAACGATATTGGGAATTACTGCAGATATCTGAAGCAGATTAAAATAGCAGCTATATATGGTGGTGCCAGCATAGAGACACAGATAAACAAAATAAAAAAAGGAGTCCATATCGTTGTTGCCACACCTGGCAGGCTTAATGATCTGATAAGACGCAAAAAAATCAATATTTCCAATATAAAATATGTCCTGCTTGATGAAGCTGATGAAATGCTGAATATGGGTTTCCAGGAAGATATTGATGCTATTCTTGACCTTGCACCAAAGGAAAAACATACCTGGCTGTTTGCGGCAACCATGCCTGATGAGATACATAAAATAACAAAAAAATATATGAATGATCCTGTTGAACTGACAATAGGAGTCAAAAATGCGGCTGCTGAAAATATTGAGCATCTTTATTGCGTGATTCATGAAAAAGACAGATATACTGCACTGAAAAGGATAATTGATTTTAATCCTGATATTTTTTCGATAGTTTTCTGCAGGACAAAGGCAGAAACACAGGAAATAGCTGAAAAACTTATAAAAGACGGTTATAATGCGGACTCCCTTCATGGCGATTTAAGTCAGGCACAGCGTGACAAAGTAATGAAGCACTATCGCAACAGAAATCTGCAGCTTCTTGTCGCCACGGATGTAGCTGCCAGGGGAATAGATATAAGTGATGTGAGTCATGTTATAAATTACCGGCTACCGGATGAGATAGAGATATATACTCACAGGAGCGGAAGAACTGCAAGAGCAGGAAAATCAGGAATTACCATCTCTATTATAAATATTAAGGATATTGGCAGGATAAAAAAGATAGAAAAACATCTGAATAAGAAATTCATATATACAAAAGTTCCTGACGGGGTAGAAATCTGTGAGCAGCAGATGCTATCAATGATTAAAAAAATAAAGAAAGTGGAAATAAACCATGCAGGAATCCAGAAATATCTCGGTTTTATTACTGAAGAATTACAGAATGTAGACAAGGTCGAACTTATAAAAAGAATAGTATCACTTGAATTTAACCGTTTTCTTGATTATTACCGTGATGCAAAAGATTTAAATATAGATTTCTCGAAAAAGGATCGCATAAAACAGAAAAACTCCTCATCAAAAACTGCAAGCATTTTTATAAATCTGGGAAGTATGGATGGTTTCAGCAATGGAAAAATGCTTAAATACCTTAAAGAAATAACCGGGCTGTCCAACGATATTTTCGGAAGGATAAACATTAAAGGAGTATATTCTTTCATTGGCCTGAAGAATGATGAGTATCTTGATGATATTCTGCAGTCTTTTCAGAGAGAACTTTACAGGGGAAGAAAAGTAAGAGTAGATGATAACTCCATGGGAGGAAAAAGCAAAGGCGCTTATCCGGCAAAATCATTCGATGGTTCCAGAGTCAGAAAGCGGAAAAAGAAGTATTAAGCCTGGCAAATACCTGCACTCATATAGAATTCTAATTAATAATTGTGTAAATCTATCATATAAATCATGTGTCTGAAAAATATCCCGATTTGTCATTGACTTATAAAAAGTGAGCATTAAAATGTTATGCTTGTGTGTGTGCTTTTTTCTTGTGGTTGCCAGGAAAAAATCTTAATTATTAACTGGTTTTAAGCAGCTGTTTGAAAAAATCTCTACAGGTTTTTAATTTTTAAAGTTCATTATTATGATTTCCTGAAATCTTCAATCAGAAGGTGTTTTTATGGATACTGAGCGAAAAATTATTCTGAACGATAGCCTGAGAAAATTATTATTTAAATTCTCAGTTCCGGCCATAACAGGTCTGGTGTTCAGTGCTTTATATAATGTGGTAGATACTCTTTATGTAGGCCATGGTGTCGGGCCTATTGCAATAGCCGGTCTTGCAATAGTTCTGCCTATTCAGATTTTGATGTTTGCAATCGGTTATATGATAGGCATAGGTTCGGCTTCGATAATTTCCCGCTCTCTTGGTGCAAAGGACAGGAGCAAAGCAACTCTGACTGCAGGAAATGCCATGATAATAAATACTGCTATAAGTATTTTGCTTATGGTAGTCTGCTATTTTTTCATGGATAAAATGCTGATGTTTTTCGGAGCCTCCAGAGAAGTTTTGCCTTATTCGAAGGATTATCTCTCAATAATAATATTCGGATTTATTTTTTATCCATTTGATGTTCTTGGCAACAATCTTATAAGATCTGAGGGAAGGCCCAGGGCAGCAATGTATTCCCTGATTCTGGGAGCTGTGCTAAATATAATTCTTGATCCTGTATTTATTTTTGTTTTCAGGATGGGAGTAAAAGGAGCTGCGCTTGCTACGGTTATAAGCCAGATAATAAATATGATTTATATACTTGCATATTTCGGCTTAAGTAAAAGTGTTTTTAAATTCAATCTTAAAATGTTCATACCCAAGCTGAAACTTATATGGGAAATACTCAGGATAGGATTTCCTTCTTTTTTAATGAGTATAGTTGACAGTGTTATTTTCATACTATTTAACAGGACAATAATGCATTATGGCAGCGATATGCATATTGCCATAATAGGAATTGCAATCAGAGTTATGGATATAACGATAATGCCAATAATAGGCATAGCTCAGGCATTTTCAACTATTGCCAGTTTTAATTTTGGTGCAAAAAATTACGCAAGGGTGAAAAATATCCTTAAAGAAGCGATTATATGGACAACGGTAATCTCTGCGTTTTCCTTTATAGTGATTTTCGGATTTCCTGGTTTTCTTTTAAGGATATTCAGCAGCGATAAAAGTATGATAGATATTGGTATTCTTCCTATAAGAATAGTATCATTGTTTTTTATAACACTGGGTATCCAGATAGTCGGCGGTACTTTTTTCCAGGCAATAGGCAAGGCAATTCCCGCCTTGATCCTGAATATATCAAGACAGGTTATTTTCTTTATTCCTTCAATTATAATTCTTCCATTATTTATGGGATTAAACGGCGTATGGTTTTCAATGCCTTTAAGCGATATCCTGTCAACAATTATGACAATTATCTTTATTTTTTATGAGCTTAAGGTTATAAGAAAACTTCAGCTTGATAAAGACCTGAGACTTGAAACAAATTAAAATATTTCTATTTTTTATCAGAGACCAGCACCCCGCCTTTGGAAATATTTGTTCTGGGCATATCAATAAATAAAATATGAACCATTTCTTTCTGCACTTTTCCGACTTCAGAGATGGCATCTGTAATCCTGGAAGCCATTTCTCTTTTCTGGTCTTCAGATCTGCCATCTAAAAGATAGATATTTACATAGGGCATTTTTGCCTCCTTCACATGAATTCAATTGAATAATTTATAAAATAATTTAATATTATTAATTATAAAGCCGGTTAAATAAAGAGTTTTATTTATAAAGGCTGTTTACTGATAAAAATATTTAACATTTATTAAAAGAAAGACAGGTGCCAGATTGCTGAATCTGCAATTAATCAGGAAAGAAGAAATATCAGATAATATATATTCTTTTTATTTTAAAAATACTGATCTGCTAAAATGGAAAGCAGGCCAGTATATTCAGCTGATTATTCCGCATGAACAACCGGATAACAGAGGGATAAAAAGATTTTTTACGATTTCTTCAGCTCCTTTTGAAGAAACAATAGTTATTACGACAAGAATAGAGACGGTAAATTCATCTTCTTTCAAGAAAGCATTAAATGAACTGAAATCCGGAAGTATAATAGAATGCTCCCAGCCTAACGGAAAATTCATTTTAGAAGATTTAAGCATAAAAATTATATTTATAGCCGGCGGAATAGGAATAACACCAATAAGATCGATTCTTGCCGATATGTTTCATAACAGAAAATCATTTAAAGCCGATCTGCTTTATGCGAACAGAGATGCTGATTTTGCTTTTAAAAATGAGATTGAAGAAATTTCTGCTTCACTGGACAATTTTAAAATACATTATTTTATTTCCCCCAGGCGTATCAGTGAAGAAGAGCTCGACAAGATTTATGAAAACTATGATAGTAAAATCTACTATCTTTCAGGACCTGTAAATATGATTAAGGCAATAGAAAAAATCTTTTATGAGAAAGGTGTTACAAAAGAAAATATCAGGACAGATTACTTTCCGGGATACAATTAAATGATCTTTTAGCCATATAATTGCATAATGGCGAAAACTCTGACATGTTGAAATAAAATAATAAAAAATTTAATATTGTTTTTAACAGATAACTAATAAAAGAGGAGAGGGAAAATGACAAAATTATTGGAGATTTATAAATGTGAAGTGTGCGGCAATATAGTTGAGATGCTTCATGGAGGTTTCGGAGAAATGATTTGCTGTAAACAACCCATGAAACTATATGAAGAAAATACCGTTGATGCTGCTTTGGAAAAACACGTTCCGGTTTTTGAAGTTGCTGACAATACTGTTAATGTAAAAATCGGAAGTGTCCTGCATCCGATGGAAGAAAAGCACTATATCGAATGGATAGAAATCATCGATGAAGACGGAAGGGCTTACAGAAAGTTTTTAAAGCCTGGAAATGAGCCGGTGGCGCAGTTCTGTATTAAACCGTCCGGCAGGCTTACCGTCAGGGAATATTGCAATCTTCATGGATTATGGAAAGCCTAATAAGCTAAATGGACATATTTGAAGAGCTCGAAAGCATTTACAGTTACTATAATGACAGAAAATATGTCCATCCTGACCCGCTTGAATTTCTTTATGATTATAATGATCTGAAAGACAGGGAAATCGTAGGGATAATATCTGCTCTTCTGGCTTATGGGCGTGTTGCCCAGATATTAAAAAGCATAAAAATTATTTTAAAGGAAATGCAGAATCCTTATGATTTCCTTGTTGGCATCAGCGAAAAATATTTAAAAGACTTATTTAAAGATTTCACCCACAGATTTACTACTGGCAATGAAATAGTTTTACTGCTAACTGCATTAAAAAAAATAATAAGCGGATATGAAACAATAGGCCAATGTTTTTACAGTGTTTATGACGAAAATGATAAGAATATTTTTAACTCATTAAACAGATTTATAAAAATCCTTGGCAATGAAATAAATGGCAAATTCAACTCTCTTGTCTCCAAACCTGATGGCAGCAGCGCTTATAAAAGATTTAATCTTTTTTTAAGATGGATGACAAGAAAGGATAATGTTGATCCTGGCGGCTGGGACTTTATTCCGAAATCAAAACTCCTGATACCCCTTGATACGCATATGTACAGGATTTGCTGCGCCCTCAGTTTTACCAGGAGAAAACAGGCGGGAATAAAAACCGTCATAGAGATAACTGATTGTTTCAGAGAAATTAATCCGGAGGATCCGGTAAAGTATGATTTTGCATTAACAAGAGTCAGCATGCATGATAAGGAAAAATTAATTACTTTATTTAATAATTGTAAAAACTTTTGATGATTATTATATTTAAATATATTTAGCTATTTGTGCGGATTATTTGTTACAATAATTTGAAATAAAATAATACGATTGATGTAAAAAGAACTGAAAGGAGCTATTAATGGGTCGCAAGCTTAAGTATCTGATGATTTTTATAACAATACTTGCCCTGTCTGTTGTATTAATCCCTTCCAGCCTCGGAGCTGATTCTACCGCTCAGGTAAGAGCTTTTGTTACAGGTTTTTATGTAAATTGTCTTGGAAGATCCCCGGACGCCCAGGGACTTGATTCATGGACAAGCCAACTTGTAAATAAAGTAAAAACAGGTTCAGACGTTGCCAGAGGCATAGTTTTAAGTGATGAATTTGCAGGAAAGAAATATGACAACGACTCTTTTGTTAAGATAATGTATAAAGCTTTTTTTAACAGAGATGCAGACAGTTTGGGATACAACACATGGCTTAAAAAACTTAATTCAGGGACATCCCGCGAAAAAGTTCTGGATGGATTTCTTCAGTCTCAGGAATTTGCATCTCTATGTTCGGCATATGGCATAATTCCCTATGCCGGTGCCTCTGCTTCTACAGGCTCAACATGGCAGCAAAGCGGACTGGGAAGCGGCAGCGGTTTTGCTGCAGGCAATAAAGTCAACTTTATTTTATGGGGCGATGACAGTGCTTTTGACAGGCCCGGAGGCAGAGTAAGCGGAAGAACAGATATCAATATATTTGTACATCTGAATCTTGATACAAGAAAAGCTATTCTTGTTCCCATACCGAGAGATACCTGGGCAGCAATACCTGGATATAAGACGCAAAAAATAAATGGCGCCCATGCAATAGGCGGAAATGCTCTTGCTGAAGCTGCATTTGAAAACTTTACAGGTATACCGATTGATTTTTATGCTGTTACTGATTTTGACGGATTTAAACCGCTGATTGATTTCTTTGGCGGAGTGACGGTTACAGTGGAGGAGGATATTGCTGACAGTTTTTCAGGTTGTTATCTTACAAGAGGGACTCATCATATAAACGGGGAACAGGCTCTTGCTTTGTGCAGGGCAAGACATGGCAGGTCTTTATACGGGGGCGGAGCCTATGCAAGGGAAATGCAGGCAGCCATGTTGCTTATCAATCTTATGCAACAGAAAAAAGATATGGTAAACCTGTCAAATCTTCCTGATTTCCTTAACAGGCTGACCGGCTTTATCTGGACCAATATTTCCATTGATCAGGCAAGACAGATCCTGCCGGTACTTACTTCCATGGGTGAGGGAGATTTTTCAATACAGAGATTTGATTCCTGGCCCCAGAGGTTTGGTTCTGCAAGCGCTGTGGGATATAATGCTGCTACCAAAAACCAGTTTTTCTCATGGGTAGCCAGCCAATAGGCAGCAATCTTCATATATCTGATATAAATAAATATAAATAGAAACTGGCCCGGAAACATCAAAACCAGCCGGGCCAGTTTTTTATTTTCAATTTTTTTATTGAAAACTGCTGATTTTATATTAAATATTTGTGAAAATTCAATTAATTGATTTAAAATAAGTTCAATAATTATTAATCAAATCTCTGGAGGCAGCCATGCTTGTCGATATGTCTTACGAAGAATTATTAAATTACTTACCCGCGCAGTACAAGGAAAAAGATTTTGAAGATTTCTGGATAAAAACTCTGGAAGATACAAACTCTGAACCTTTAAATGAGCAGATAGAGCGAATAGACTATGTAGTTGAGCAAATTGAAGCTTTCAAAGTATATTTTGACGGATTTTCAGCAGGCAGGATATGCGGCTACTACCTGCTCCCAAAAACAAAACCACCCTTTCCGGTAATACTTTATTTTCACGGTTATGGGGATAACAAGCAGAAAATAAATTACTATCTTAAGTGGCTTTTAATGGGATATGCTGTTTTTGCAATAGATATAAGAGGGCAGAATGGGGAATCCTTTGATGGAAGAACATACCCTCCGCCATCGGCAATAGGCCTGATGACAAAAGGTGTTTTTTCCAAATACGATTATTATTACAGATTTGTATACATGGATTGCGTAAAAGCCATAAATTTTCTGGAAAAAAGAAATGAAATAGATATAAAAAGACTATGTCTTACAGGTTTAAGCCAGGGAGGGGGACTTTCACTGGCGACAGCTGCGCTTGACAGCAGGCCAAAACTCGTAATTGCGGAAGTCCCTTATTTATGTCATTACAGAAGGGCAGTAGAATGGGCGGAAGAATTTCCCAATGTAACTTATTCGGAATTCAGGAGCATAATAAAAAAATATCCTGACAGGGAAAATGAGATGTACAGGACTCTTAGCTATTTTGATAATCTTAACCTTGCGGATCGTATTAAATCTTATACGATTGTATCTTGTGCAATGAATGATATGTGCACTCCTCCCTCAACAATATTTGCGGTTTATAATCAGATTAAAGCAAAAAAAGAGATGATAACCATGCCGTATTATGGTCATAGCTGGGAGACTTTTATAAACTTTGAGGAAAAAAGACTGGAAATTATAAAAAAATATCTCTGACAGACAAGTTTATTTTCAAGGGAATTTTTATATAATTAATTGTTTTATTTGTACTTCCATTTTGTGAGAATATTTTCTCTGTCAAATACCCTGACTGTGATTTTTAATATCAGGGGGCAGACAGCAATAAATACAATGCAGGCTATAATAAGATAAATAATATTCATCAGGAAAAGTCCTGCAATCTGCATGCCTATTATTACGTAAATAGGAAGAATGACTGCAGAACCGATGCCCTGGGCTGACCTTAAGTCAGTTGTTTTTGACGAAACGATTATGCTTATCATTATTATTATAAAGGAAATTGCCGGGCTTAGGACAAATGCCACTATGCACCACTCAGCATTAGGTAGTATCAGATAACCTAATTTCGGATAAGAAAGTATATCCAATGTCGCTGACAACAATATAAAATTAAAAGTAGATATTACTATTGAAGGTATAAAAGAAGTCAGTGTTTTTCCCAGCAGCAGTTCTTTTGTCTTAATCGGAGTGGCAAGAAGAGGCTCAAGAGTCCTGCTTTCTTTTTCAAGAGTTATGGATGTGGGAGCAATAAGACTGGGTATCATTGCAGGCACCAGAAGTAAAAAAATCAGAAGCTGTTTGCTCAGGAAAATTATCATTGCAGAAAACGGGTCATGACCAGGCAGTAATTTTGATAATTTTTCTGCTGAATCAGGATCTGAAGTGATACCTGAGCTTCCTGTTGTTATCCCGATTGGCAGAATAATGCAAAATACAATACTAAGGATAATTGTCGGCGTCCATATGCTTTTATTTTTAATTACTTCTTTTATTTCTTTTTTAAATATTATGAGAGCATTTCTCATTTGATATCTATCCTTTAATCAGTTCCAGATATATTTCTTCAAGGCTTTCCTTCTTCTCATTGAAATATATTATTTCAGCACCATTGTTTACAAGTTCTCTTATGAGAAGAGGATTATTTTTTTCAAAATCTTCTATGTCAAGAACTATTTCTTCATTTTCAATATGATAATTTATGCAGTTTTTATATTTTTTCAGAATGCCGGTTATCCTCTCATCAGATTTTTTTAACTTCAGAATAAAAGTCCTTATGTTTTTTAAATTTTGCAGCTCATTTAAGGATGCTGTTTTGATTATTCTGTTTTTTATTATGCAAACTGTATCGCAAAGAGTTTGTGCTTCTTCAAGATTATGCGTACAGAGAAAAACCGTTGTTTTATTGCTTTTCAAATTTTCAATGAATTTTCTTACCATAAAGGCGCTTTCAGGATCAAGACCGGCAGTTGGTTCATCCAGAAACAATATTTTTGGTTCATGTACAAGAGCTCTTGATATTGCCAGCTTCTGTTTCATCCCTTTGGAAAAGGTGGCAACCATATCGTTTCTTCTTTCCCATAAATCAAACATTCTGAGAAATTTTTCGATGTTTGATCTTGTTTTCTGCTCTTCTGTTTTATAGAAACTGGCAAAATATCTGAGATTTTCAAAAGCTGATAATTTCTCATACATTCCCGGTGATTCAGTAAGAATGCCGATTATTTCCCGTATTTTCTCGGCATCAGCTAATGAATCCATTCCATCAATCTCAATAGTTCCGGAAGAGGGCCTGATAAGAGTAGCAAGCATCCTGATCGTCGTAGTTTTTCCTGCTCCGTTGGGTCCCAGGAATCCAAAAATTTCACCGCCCGCTATATTAAAAGAGATATTGTCTACAGCAGTTACTTTTTCAAATTTTTTTACTAATTCCCTGACTTTAATCATTTAAAACCTTGCTGATGATATTTAAATGTAAGCGATATCTTATGAATATAATATATTACTAGGGAACATAAAAAACAATTTGATTAAAGAGATAAAATATATTTAAAATTAGTAATCAGTAGTATTTCATTTTTATAATATCAGGAATCCGGGAGACATAATGGACAGAAATCTGGCTTTTGATCTTTTAAAAAGAAAAGTTAAAAATAAAAATTTAATCAAACACAGTCTGGCAGTAGAAGCAATAATGAAAGAAATTGCCGGCGATCTTAACGTAAAAGGTTTTTCCATTAAAGGAAAAGAGGGAAGGTTTGATGAAGATGTCTGGGCGATAACGGGTCTTCTTCATGATATTGACTATGAAGAAACTGCAGATGATCCTCTTAATCACTCACTTGTAAGCGCAGAAATCTTAAAAGAAGAAGGATATGATGATGAAATAATATACTCAATAAAAGCGCATAATGATGTTCACGGTATTCCTTTGAAAAGTGAAATGGATATAGCCTTATTTTCCTGTGATCCTGTCTCCGGACTGATCGTGGCATCAGCGCTGATAAAACCTGAAAAAAGTCTTTTTGCCATAGATGCTGAGTTTGTTATGAACAGGTATAAGGAAAAATCTTTTGCAAAAGGAGCTAATAGAAACGCGATGCTCTCATCGGAAAAGCTCGGATACAGTCTTCAGGAATTCTTTGAAATATCCTTAAAAGGGATGCTTAAAATCAGCAGGGAACTTGGTCTTTAAGCACAAATAATGTATAGCAATTTTTAAAAAGACTTTCTTGACATCATTAATGCTTTTTATTACATTAATTTATTGAAGATACTTTCTGAGCGTTATGCAGCAAATCTTGATCCTTGGTATTCTTACAATGTGCATGTCATTGCTTATGATATCAGGAGATCTTGATATTTCTATAGGAAACATGACAGGACTTATTGCTATTATTTTCGCAAGAATGTTACTGGCAGGTGTAAGCATCTTTGCAGGCGTTATTACGACTCTTGTGCTTGGCTTGTTCCCTGGGTTTATAAACGGAGTCATAATTGCAAAAAGCAAGGTAACTTCACTTATTATTTTTCCGGGTATGAGTTATGTTTTTCCGGGCATTGCTTTGACAGTCGGTGAAGGAAGACCTCGGGCAATAACCGGAAAATTCAGTTTTCTTGGAGAAGCCAAGATGGGCGAAGCGGTTTCGGTTCCAATAGTTATATTCTTTACAATATCTCTTTTTGCCTTTTTGCTAAGAAAATATACTGAATACAGAAGACGATTTAATGCTATTGGTATAAATTCTTATGTGTAGATGCTGTAATGAGTACAATTATTGTTGCAGTTACGTAATAATAAGTCAGCCAGGTGTCGGCAGACTAAGAAGATAGAAGCACCTGTAAGGACTGTTTAAAAAATTATAAAAGTTTTTGATGAAAGGCTACTTATATGAAAGTACTTGCAATTGGAGCTCATCCTGATGATATTGAACTAATATGTGCCGGAACTATGGCAAAATTTAAAAATCAGGGAGCTGAAATATTTCTTTGCCATGTCTGTGACGGCAATAAAGGCAGTAAAGTATATAAATCTGATGAGCTTGCAAAAATCAGAAGAAATGAAGCAATTGAATCCGCAAAACTTATTGGAGCTACTTCTATCTGGGCAGGAATTTCAGATGGGGAAGTAGTCCTTGACCTGGATTCAAGAAAAAAAATAGTGGAAGTGATAAGACAGACAGCGCCTGATCTGATTATAACTCACAGTCCCAATGATTATCATGCGGACCATATTAATACAAGCCGGCTTGTATTTGAAGCTACTTATCTTGCAGGACTGGTATTGTGGGATTCGGAGTATCCTGCACCGGATAATTTGCCATATCTTTACTATATGGATACAATAGCCGGAGTGAATTTTATGCCTGACGAGTATGTCGATATCTCCGATACCATAGAAATAAAAATAGAGATGATGATGAAAATGCAGTCCCAGCTCGGCTGGTTAAAGGAAATGCATAATAGTGATTCAGGTGAGTTTATAAGAACAGTTGCAAGATTCAGGGGATTTCAGGCAGGGGTTGATTATGCCGAAGCTTTTGTACAGCAGAAAATGTATCCTCAGGGACTGACGAAAAGAATATTGCCTTAACAAAAAATCTGATATTTTTTTATTTTAATTTTATTTGAGAAATCTTGCCGGATTTTATTTTTACTTTTTATATTTATAAAATAAAGAAGAAGAAATGAAGAAGGAAAAGAAGGGAGAAGAAATGAAGAAGAATATTGGGGTTGTAACATCAACGTATCCGAATTTCAATGGCAGTGAGGCAATTGAAGGGATTTCAAAAGCTGGTTTTAAATATATTGAACTGGCTTCAGCACCTGCATATTTTGAGCATGTCCCTAGACCGGAAAATGGCGTAACCAAAGAGATAGTGGATGGAGTATTAAAAGAATGTGCAGATCATGGACTTATACTGCAATGTATTGCCGGGCATACGAGAATGATCCAGGAAAATACTGTAAAAAACTTTATGAAAGTTCTTGATTTTGCAAATCTTGCCGGAGTTAATTTTGTTACAACAGATGCCGGAGAGGTAAAAGGAAAGGAAGATGAAAAAAAATTCTATTCCGACATTAAGGAAATTGCCGATTATGCAAAAGATAAAAACATAACAGTATGCCTGGAAATGCATGGAAACTGGTGCAATAATGGCAAGGTAGGTTCAGAAATCATCAAAACCATAAACCATCCGAATGTAAAATTAAATTATGATACTTCCAATGTAATAATGTACGGCAATGCAAGACCGGAGGAAGATCTGCAGTATGCGCTTCCTTACATGGGATTTGTTCATTTGAAAGAAAGCGGAAATGGTAAATTCGGGGAATGGAATTTCCCGGCACTTGGAGAAGGTGTGCTGGATTTTGACAAGATATTTGAAATGCTTAAACAATTTGACGGACCTGGAAGTGTAGAGATCGAATTTGACGGAGTTGAACGTTCACTTGATGAAATAAACGAAGCCGTAAGGAAATCATATGTTTTCCTTAAGAACAAGGGAATAGTTGAATAATATATGCCTTTAGGCGTGTTTGTATTTTAATTAAATTTCAAACAAAAATGGAGGCCTTAAGTGATAAAAGTTGCTCTTATAGGCATTGGCTACATTGGAAATGCGCATCTGAGCGCTTTAAAGCAGATAGGCAATGCCCAGCTGACTGCAATAGTCGATTATCATGAGGAAAATGGCAGAAAAGCTGCACAGGAAAATAATGCAAAGTATTTCAAAAATATAGACGATCTTTTAAAGAATGCAGATATAGATTGTGTGGACATATGCGTACCGACTTTTGCGCATGCTGAACTTGCAATCAAAGCTGCAAATGCCGGGAAGCATATATTATGTGAAAAACCACTTGCCTTATCTTTAAATGATGCTGATGATATGATAAATGCTGCAAAGCAGAATAATGTAAAAGCCATGACAGGTCATGTGTTAAGATTCTGGCCGGAGTATGTAAAAATAAAAGAGATTATAGACAGCAGGTATCTGGGCAGACCACTGAATGCATTTTGTGAAAGGCTTGCCGTTACCCCGGACTGGCAGGTAGGCGCCTGGGATAAAAGTGAAAAATTCAGCGGCGGAGCTGCGATAGATCTGCATATACATGATCTTGATCTCCTGATATGGCTGTTCGGAAAACCGGAGATAGTCAAGGCAAACGGCATACTTACACCGGAAAATCCAAAGGAAGGCGGTTTTTCCCATATATTTACTTCTGCTCAGTTTAGAAATGGTGAAGCAGGTTTTGCAGAAGGCGGCTGGTCTTTTAAAGGTTCTTTTCCTTTTACAATGGTTGTAAGAGTATTATGTGAAAAGGGCACAATTGAATGGGTTTTCAGGGCAGGAAAAAATATAGAAGAAAGAAGCCAGGCTGCCAATATAAAGATATATTCCAATGATGGCTCAACTGAAACCATAGAAGTAAAACAGGAAGATCCGTTTTTCAGGGAATTATCTTACTTTTTTGACTGCATAGAAAATGACAGACAGATCCGGAAAGCGACATTTGAAGACGGAAAAGCGTCCCTGGAATTTGCACTTGCAGCTATAAAATCAGCCAGAGAGCAGATTGTAGTAAAACTATAGAGTTTACCAATTGAACTGATTACTTCGACAAAAAATAAAAATGATAAATATTTAAAACAAAAAATATAAATTATTGAACTTGGAGAAATGACATGGGAAATTTCAAAGGCATTATGACTCACCAGACATTAAGCGATCAGGATTTTACAAAACTTATGGCCATGCCTATTGAGGAATTAAAAGAATGGAGTAATGTCGGAGTAAGGATTGTTGATAATGCACAAATACTTTACCAGGAAATGGCAAGATCGATCGCAGATGTTATTATTGCAAATAATAAAGAAAATAAAAAAACAAAACTAATTCTTCCGGTAGGTCCAACACCGCAATATGATATTTTAAAACAGATAATAAATTCAGAAAAAATTAATCTTGAGAATCTGTGGGTATTTTTTATGGATGAATATCTTGACTGGGAATGCAGAGCTGTGCCGGAATCTCATCCGATGAGTTTTGAGGGATATATGAAAAAGAATTTATTTGACCTCATAGACGGATCGCTCGGACTAAAAAGGGAGCAGATTATATTTCCGGATCCTGCCGACTTGGACTATATCGACAAAAAAATTGAAGAACTCGGTGGTGTAGATGTTTGTTATGGTGGTCTGGGATATCATGGGCACATAGCCTTTAATGAGCCTTATGATACTTATTACAGAAGAATGACAATAGAAAAATTTCTGGCATCAAAAACAAGAATAATAGATCTTAATTCAGATACTTTTGTAATAAACAGTCTTTGCGGAATAGGAGGCAATTGCTACGATCTTCCTCCTAAAGCAGTTACATTGGGAATGAAACCTATTATTGAAGCAAAAAGGATTGAAATATACTGTGATGGCGGAGATCTGAACTGGCAGCTTGCCAGCCTCAGGCTTGCGCTTATGCACCCTCCTACACTTGATCGTCCCGGCACTCTTTTACAGCTTCACCCTGATCCAAAAGAAAATGTTTTATTTGTTGCAGACAGACTTACCGCAAGACCGGTTATGGTTGCTCCAAAATAAATATTTAATAAATTTGTAAAAATTATTCCATACAGGATTATAAAAATCCTGTATGGAATATGGAAATGCGGAAGTAGTTTTGAATAAAGAATCAAAAAAATTAATGCTTGATTCAATCAGGCACAACAAACCCGCAAAGATCCCAATGATGTATAGGGGAGAACCGTCATTAAATAACAAGCTTCTTGATTATTTCGGTCTCGGCCCCATTGAAGAAAACTGGGATAAGCTGGTCGAACTGCTTGGAGCTGACAATTATTCAGACGGAGAGACACTGGGAGGTTTTACTACTTATTTTCCTGATTATACAGGTCCTGATTTCAATACCGTATTTGAAATCAACAGGTTTGATATCTGGGGAATCAGACCGGTGGAAATATATTCCGGAGAGGATAGAAACATAGTTTTTTCAGAAAAACCTCCTATGGCGGATATGAATGATGTTGATGATATCTGCAAATATCCTTTTCCCAGGCTGGAATGGTTTGATTTTTCAGTTTACAGAAATAATTCTGAACAGAAAGAATACAGAAGCCACAAAGAACAGCAAAAAATAGAATTAAAAGATTTTAAAAAATCGGATTTGTATTTCCTGAATACAAGCTGTATGAACAGTCTTTTTATGATATCGACCTATTTAAGGGGAATTGAAAAATTTTTTATGGATCTTATCTTAAATGAAAAATATGCAAGAACTCTTCTGGATAAAATAGGTGAGTTTATAGTACTTTTTAATGAAAAGAATTTAAAAAGTATTGGCAAGCATATAGACCTTTATGGTATATGGGATGACTTTGCTGACCAAAGCAGTCTTATGATATCGCCTGATTTGTGGAGAAAATATTTTAAAGGATGGTACAAAATCCTTATTGATGAAGCCAAGAAATACGATCTGCTTGTTTGTTTTCATGTATGCGGAAGTTGTGTTGAAATAATTGGTGATTTAATTGAAATGGGGGTTGATATTCTTGATCCCGTACAGGTTTCTGCAAAAAATATGAATTTTGAGAATCTAAAGAAAAATTTTGGAAAGGATATCTGTTTTCATGGCGGCATTGATTCGCAGAAATTCCTTCCTTTTGCAAAACCGGAAGAAGTGACTTCTGAAATAAAAAGAATAAAAAAACTTTTTTGTGACGATGGAGGATTGATTCTGGGGCCTTCGCATTATCTAACTCCTGACATTCCTTTAGAAAATATAATTGCCATGTATAAGAATTAGAAACCAAAAGGATTTTTTAGATTACGTTTCCGGTGTTGATTGCGGTGGGGCAAAACAATAATTCGCATTACCGATATCAGAGTCAATATTATCGCTGAAAAAATAATAAGTCCGGGCAATTTCAAAAAAGTATTTGACGGTATAAATTTTATAAAACTGAAAGGAAATTTTTATGAAGGATTTAAATAATCTGCTTGAGATTATATCAAAACGCAAAAGTATAAGAGGTTATCTGGATAAGGAAATAGAAAAAGAAAAACTTGATTACTTAATTGAGGCTTTTAGGCTTGCACCCTCAGCAAAAAATCTGCAGCCATGGAAACTTATAATAATAAAAGATAAAAATATCATAAACGAACTTATACCGGCATGTAAAAACCAGACTTTCATTGGGGAAGCTCCAATAGTTATTGCAGTATGTGCATTTGAAGAAGAAGCTTATGGTACGATGGGAGGATATATGAATAGTTATCCTCTGGATATCGGTATTGCATTTGAGCATCTTGTTCTGGCAGCTACGGAGCAGGGACTTGGCACCTGCTGGATAGGAGCTTTTTTTGAAGAAGAGGTAAAAAAAGTATTAAAAGTACCTGATAAAGTAAGAGTTGTGGCACTGACGCCTGTAGGATATCCTAATGACGCCGGCAGGGACAGGCCCAGAAAAAAAACAGAAGAGATTATCTCCTTTGACAGATTTTAAATTGGATTTTTAACGAGAGCCCTTATGATCTGCCGGCAAACATAAACCTGCCGGCAGGCATACAGATATATAATTCTCGTTTTAATTTAAAATAAAAAATAGAGTAAAATGGAAATCATAGTCACCCATCTGGCATCTGATTTTGACTCATTTTCCGGAATGGTTGCCGCCAAGAAACTTTATCCTGAAGCTGAAATCATATTGCCTTCTTCCATAAATCAGAATGTAAGGGAATTCATACTGCTGCATGAAGAAAAATTACCGCATATTAGAGAGATATCTGATATCAATCCTGAAAAAGTAAAAAAAGCAATAGTAATAGATACACGCATAGCTTCAAGACTTGGCCCGGTTCAGGAAATAGTAAATAGAAGAGAAGTCGAAAAAATAACCATAGATCATCACAAAAAGACAAAAGAAGATATTCCTGATGCAAAAAATTATTATAAAAATGTCGGTTCCACTACAACAATTATTGTACAGGAAATAATTGAGAAAAATATCCCTGTATCACAATTTGAAGCAACATTGTTTGCATTGGGAATATATGAAGATACAGGTAATTTTACTTATCTTAATACCACCCATGCCGATCTGGATACCGTATCTTTTTTACTGAAAAAAAATGCCAATATATATGTGATTTCAAAGTTCCTCAATCTTCCCCTGAATAAAAAGCAGCATGATCTTCTTGAAAAGCTGATTTTAAATGCAAGAACAATAAAAATAAATGAAAAGGAAATTCTTTTGTCAGACAGCAGGACAAAAAACTATATAGAGGGTCTTTCCGTTCTTACAAGAAAACTGGGATTAATTGAAGAGAAAAACATAGTATTCTGCTGGGTCAAGATGAAGGACAAAATATATATGGTGGGAAGAAGCGATGATGCCGATACGGATGTCTCGGAAATTCTTTCTGTTTTTAAGGGTGGAGGACACAAGCTTGCTTCATCGGCAGTAATTAAAGATGTGGAATTTGATGAAATTGAAAAAATTCTTACAGATAAATTAAGAAAAAAGATAAAAAAACCTATTCTTGCAAAAAATGTAATGACTTTTCCCGTAAGAGTCATTAATGAAAATGTAAGTATTTCTTATTCAAGCAGTATCCTTAGAAAATACGGACATACCGGTATTCCTATTGTAGGTGATAAGGGAGTTCTGACTGGTATTATCACAAGAAAAGACCTGGATAAAGCTGCCAGACACGGGCTTTCGCACGCACCCGTAAAAGGTTTCAGATCAGGGGAAATAATAACTGCCGGTCCGAATGCGACAATCGAAGAAATCCAGAGACTGATGATTGAAAACGGTATTGGAAGAGTTCCCATAGTGTCAGGAAAAAAAATAATCGGTATAGTCACCCGAAAAGACATCATAAGATTTTTAAACTACAAAGATGAAGAAAATAAAAAAATAATAAATAAGCATGCCGACAAGTCTGTTAACAGGTCGGGGGAAGAAGCCATTTTTTCCGATGTCAATCTTATGAAAAGGATCAATATTCTTTTTACCGGGGACATAGTGAAACTTCTTCTGAAAATTTCAGCTCTTTCCAGAGATGATAGAAACAAAGTTTATCTGGTTGGCGGAATGGTAAGGGATATAATACTGAACAAACCCAATGTTGACATAGACATTGTTGTTGAAAAAGACGGGATTTCTTTTTCAAATAAGCTTGCCGGGATATTAAATGCCAAAGTATGGACTCACAGAAAATTCAAGACAAGCGTAATAGTTCTTGATAATAAAAATCATATAGATGTGGCAACTGCCCGTACGGAATATTATAAAAAACCTGCTGCATTGCCCGACATAGAGGAAGGCTCTATAAAACAGGATCTGTGCAGGAGAGATTTTACGATAAATTCAATGGCAATTTCCCTGAATAAGGAAAATATGGGTGAACTGATAGATTATTTCGGAGGTCTGAGAGATATAAGGAAGAAGAAAATCAGGGTAATGCATAAATTAAGCTTTGTGGAAGATCCTACGAGAATTTTCAGAGCTGTGAGGTTTGAACAGCGATTTGGATTCAAAATAGACAGCCAGACCGAGTATCTGATAAAACACGCAATAGAAAATGATATAATAACAAAACTTACAGGAGTCAGAATAAGAGACGAACTAATTGCGATAGTTGAAGAGGAAAAACCCTGGAAATCATTAAAAAGGCTTTGCGACTATGAAGCTCTTAAAAAAATAAAAATCGATATAAAAACAGATTCAGGATTTCAGAAGAAACTTAAAGAAATCATTGAACAATACAATATCATCAAAGGCTTTTATGGTGATGAAATAAAACAGTGGCGCATAATTTTTGCTTTTATTCTTCAGGGTAAAAACAAAAGTGAAATACAATCCTGGTGCTCTGAGATGAAAGTAAGAAAAAAGGATACTTTACTGATAATGTATTTTGCTGAAAAGCAACAGGACTTGATGGAAAAGCTTAAAATGAAGTTTCTGTCCAATTCGGAAATTTATGATATTTTAAAATATGTTCCTCCTGAGCTGCTGGCTTTTTATGCTGCTTTTGGGGGGATAATCAAAAAAAGAATTTATAAGTATGTTTCCGACCTGAAAGATCAGAAATTAAGCATAGATGGAAATGATCTTGTAAAAATGGGATGCAGACCTTCCAGGAATATAGGCTTTCTGCTTGACGAACTTTTAAAAATGAAGCTGGACGGCAAAATAAAAAACAGGGGAGATGAAGTCATAAAAGCTGCTTTGCTTTTGCAATCTTTAAAGCAAGAACAGCCGCTCCCAGAGCTCCGGTGATCTGAGGCTCAAAGGGAATCAGTAATTTTGTGCCAAGTTTCTCCTCAATAGCCCCTGATATGCCTGAATTTTTTGCCACTCCGCCTGTCAGCGCAACAGGTTCTTCAATACCAAGTCTTGAGATCATTGATATGATTCTGTCCGCTACTGAATAAAGAAGCCCTTTCACTATTTTTCTTTTGTCGACACCGTGGCCGATAAGTGAGACTATTTCAGATTCTGCAAAAACGGTACAGGTGGAAGTTATTTCTATTCTTTCATTTGTTTCGGCAAATATTTTTCCAAAAGCCTCAAGCTCGATATCAAGCGCTTTTGCCATTACTTCAAGAAATCTGCCTGTGCCTGCAGCGCATTTATCGTTCATTAAAAAATCAATAGGTTTCTTTATAAATTTATCTATTTTGATTACTTTTGAATCCTGACCACCTATGTCGATAATAGTCTTTACATCAGGAAAGACAGAAAGCACGCCGCTTGCATGGCATGTAATTTCAGTGATATCTCTGTCTGCAATACTTACATTCTTTCTTCCATAACCGGTAGCAATTATGCCATTGATATCTTTTTTATTTATTTTTGCCTTTGCAAGCGCATCGTTAAAAATGCTTTCCGATGCAGTTTTTATGTCTGAGCCTGTCCTTCCGATAACATAAGAACAAATCTCAAAATTTTCCATATTATTTTCACTACTCTTTAAGATAACGGCTTCAGTTGAAACTGAACCGATATCAATACCACAACTATACATTTGCAACTCCGAAAATATTTTTTATAATTTTAAGACTACCTGACATATCAGGCAAATAATCAAAACAAAAATAGCAGAAGCTTTTTTACAGTGAATTTATTATTTCAACAAAACCTTCAATACGGGTTTTTAACTGTCCTGAAGGACAGTTATTTTTGTCCACACAATCTCCATCCAGAACCAGCAAAGGTATTTTTTTATCTGCAAGAGTATCTTTTAATATCCTTGCAAGTCCGTTGCTTTGCCTGCAGCCCCAGTGCGAAAAGAGCACTGCGGCATCTATTTCATATCTTTCTGTCATTGATAAAATAGTATTAATTCTGTTTTGTCCGCTTCCTCTGAGAGGATTTGAAAGCATCTTTAATGCAAGACTTTCAAAGGGTTTCCCGATATCCGGTTCTTTCCAGAATACGTCTGTTATCTCTTCACATACCACCCTGCATCCATTTTCTTCAAGAATGCTGAATATGTCATTTCTGTAATAAGGTTTTAAATGCATCCACAATAGTTTTTTCATTTTGCGGGAAGGATGCTGTTTTCTTAATTTGGCTTTTAATTCTTTCTCCATTATTCTGAAAAGTTTTGCAGCCCGACTTGTTCCGGCAAGCCCGAAAAGAGGAAGTATGTAACTTAATCCGTTATAGTATTGAGGGTAATCTAATAATTCCTCGCGTATTTTATTTACTTCAATAAGATGGCCCCTAAGTTTGTTGGAATTTGCAAGACTTTTTTTCAGGTCGTTTATATCAGGTTTTATTTTTAATTTTTCCGATATATCATAAAAAATATTTTTAAGCTGTCCTGCAAGATATCCGACTGCAGCATCATCATCCTCATAAGGTATATCTATTAAATAAAATCTGTCTTCAATTTTAAACTTTTTTGCCATATCTTCAAAAGACTTGCAGGCGGCATCACATGCAAGATTGCTGCAGACGATAAAATCCGGCTTTGGGAACAGATCCATATTTGCAGCCCCTGAAGCGCTTCTGTGAAATGTGCATAAATCTGCGGAATACCAGTTGTTTGTTGCGTTTGCCAGTGTTTTGCCGGTCACTCCCAGTCCGGCAGTAAAACCTCCCATCACCTCAGGTAGGACAAGTTTAAGATTAAGGCTGTTTAATAACTCATAAGGGACAAAAAGAGACCCGTATGCTACCGGATAATTGCCACAGTAGACTTCTTTCATGTATGAGAGACTGTATTTATTTAGATATTTGTCAGATACTGACTTGAATGTAAGACCGTATAAACTGAAAATCAGAGGATTTGAAATGAATTTCAGTATTTTTCTTATGCTTTTTATATCCAGGTTGTTCTGAATATTATTTATTATATTTTGTTTGATTGAACCAATACCCATTGTTTATTTCCAGGTTATTTCTGTAATTATAGTAAATTTTAAAAATCAATTTCAGTTATACAGGCTGAGCATTTCAATAAAAGCTTCTATTCTTGTTTTTAACTGGCCGTATGATGATTTCCCGTATTCAATATCAAGAAATATTGAAGGAATTTTTATTCTGCCAAGCTCTTCTTTGACGGCAGGAAAAGAGTAAAGAGTATTGTCACAAAATTTGAGGCTTGCAAAGATAACCCCCCTGATATTGTTGTCAAAAATTTTTGTTCTCATACGATTTATTTTGTCGGTTATGCCTGCCATTCTGAAACATGCCGGTTTTGAGATATAAGAGCAGGCTATATCGCTGAAGATGTCATTTTCTTCAGACATAATTCCATCCGGATTCTCCGTTTCTTCTATATCAAAATATCTGTATGTTATGCAAAGATCGCTTGATAAAAGTTTTACATCAAGGCTCTCAAAAACAGACCAGAAATTATCATCATTTAAATAATTGCCCATGATCATTATTTTTAAACTACTTGCTGAACCATTGTTTCCGATACCATTATTATCTCCGGAAAATTTTATTTTTCTGATGTATTCATTTAATTCATCGTTAAAAATATCAGCTCTTGAATTAAGGGAAATATTTATTATTTTGAAATAATCCTTATTTCCGACAGCATGGTTTCTGTCATTTTCGTATAGCTCTGTAAGCTCCTTTAGAAGTGCTCTTTTTCTTCTCATCAAAGATAAGGAAGTTTTTATTCTTTCTGTTTCTTCCGGATCGGTATTGCCGATTTCACATAGGAAAAGCCATAGTTTTTTCAGATTATCTGCAAAAAACTCTACTGAGTTTTTATCAGATTTGCGGGGAATATCAAGCATAAAAACAGGAAGCTCTTTCTCATAATATGACACATAATCTTTTAATCTTCTGATGCCATCACAGGAAGTGGCAAGAATAAGGGAACTCAGTGTGTCATTGTGATGGATCTCTTCCCATACCGCTTTTACATAAGGACAATAATTTATGGGGAAATATTTGTCTGCAAGATTGCTTTCCTTGTTTCCAAAAATCCTGTAAGGAATAAAACCCGCAGCTGTTATTAATTCTTCCGGAACATAACTGCAGCTGTATCCTGCTGTTTTTTTATTATTATCTGAAGGACTGCGGCTATTTATTGAATTTTTAAAAAACTCCTCAATTTTCAGGTTCATAGTCAATATATTATCTGATGTTAATACAAACAGAAATATGTTTAGCCATATAAATCATTAAGTATTAAAATGAAACTGATTTTTAAATAAAAATACAATCATTGTTTTAAGAGAATATAAATGTTTTTTTAATCAGTCAATAAATTTAGATGTTTATATTGATTTTAAGTTTCAAAGAATTTAAATTTATTAATATAAAATCAACATATAAGTTTGTATATAAATATTTTTGGAGGAAAAATGGGGTTCAAACTATTTCTTGTCAGACATGGAAAGACCAGGTGGAATAGTGAAGGCAGATATCAGGGAATTACAAATACCGATCTTACTCGTGAAGGAGTGCAGCAGGCAAAACTTTCAGCAACATATCTTTCCAAGGTTCAGTTTTCAGGAATATATTCAAGTCCGCTGGGCAGGGCTGTTGAAACCGCGGAAGCTTTTAAAAAAGTTTTGAAAAAAGACTATGCGATAAGGGAGAATTTAAAAGAAGTCAGTTTCGGAAAATGGGAAGGACTAAAATTTGATGAGATTAACGAAAAATATAACTCTGATTACCAGAACTGGCTAAAGGATCCCTACTCGAATCCCCCCACAGAGGGGGAAAGCTTTGCAAGCCTTACAAAAAGAGCTCTTAATGAACTCGGAAGCATTTTTGAGGAAAATCCGGATAATTCAAACATACTCATAATATCCCATGGCGGATTAATTGTTTCATTACTGGTTTACTGGTTAAAAATGCCTCCGGAAAAATGGAGCTCCATTATACAGAGTCATGGGGCAATAAACATAGTTTATCTTGATAAAGAGTTCACATATATATCCCAGATAAATTTTACCGGACATCTTTATAAATATTATAGTGATAATTCTGACAGCGTAATCAAAAAGTATGCTTCAATCAGGGAACAGAAAGATTAAAGCAAATCTTAAAATATAAAGATGTTGCCTTAATCAAATAAATGTTATAATATCTTCATTCGGTATTTTATTGTTTGGCTTAGGTTTGAAAAACTTAATATGAAGCAATGGTACCTTTTGCCCTGATTTAACAGGGCCTAATATATAATTATTAGTCCATAGGAGGTATAAGTTTGAGAGATTATGAAATCATGGTAATTTTTGATGCCAGTCTTGATGAGGAAGCAATCGAAAAAGAATACCATAAAATCACTTCAATTATCGAAAAAGGCAAGGGAGCAGTTACTGATTCAGTCAAATGGGGAACAAGAAAGCTTGCCTATCCGATCAAACATCAGGAGAACGGGTATTACTACATCATTGATTTTAATGCTGACGAAAAAGTAATAAATGAAATCGACAGGGTAAATAAGATTAATGATAATATACTAAGGCATCTGATTGTAAAAAAAGAAAACGACTTGAAAGAATAGCATTCCAATATATAAATAAAAAGGTGAAACTATGTCTTTAAATCCATTTTTTATGCTACTTAGCGGCAATCTGACCAGAGATCCCGATCTGAGATTTACTCCTTCAGGCAGCGCAGTTGCTAATTTTAACATTGCTGTTAATAGGAATTATCAGAATAAAAAAACAATGGAGTGGGTCGAAAATACAGATTTTTACAGAATTATAACATGGTATAAGCTGGCGGAAAATTGTGCGGAAAGTCTTAAGAAAGGTGACAGGGTGGTAGTTGTTGGACGTAAATTATCTGCAAGTACTTATGAGAAGGACGGAGAGCACAGAATAACCATGGAACTCACTGCCAGTATTGTTGCTCCAAGCCTTGAGTTTGCTTCCTGTGAAATAAAGAAAAATGCAAGAGGAGATTACTCGGAAGACTATCAGGGGGCAAGAGCAGAGAGTGGCGACGATGACATTGATTTTGCGAGTGAGGATATTCCCTTTTAATCTTTAAGAGACTAAAAATTTAATTTAAAAAGGAGAGAACTTAAAATTGGCTAGAAAAAAAGCAAGAGAAGAAAGAAATTTAAAGGATTCAAAGCAAAATCTTTTAAATTTAAAGCAAAGAAAAAGATATTGTTATTTTTGTAAAGAAAATATTGATAATATCGATTATAAAGACGTGTCCATGTTGAGGAAATTTGTTTCCGACAAAAGCAAAATAAGGCCAAAAAGATCTACGGGTAATTGTGCCCAGCATCAGAGCATGATTGCCAAAGCAATTAAAAGGGCACGAGAGATTGCCCTTATGCCTTATTTTTCAAGGTAAAAGGTTATTCTGATGTCGCCCTTTGAAAATATTAATAATTTTAATCAGCCAAAAAGCAATCTGTTTAAAATGCTCTTGTTTTCAGTTCTGGCATTTGCCGTCCTGTCAATAAGTATTTTCATACCTTTTATAGGGATAATAGGGCTTGCACTTATAACAATCCCTTCGGTAAGGATGATGCTTGAAGGAAGAATATGGGAAAGCATATTATGCTCGGTTTTAGGCAGTTCGGTATTATTTGTTTTTGATATAAAAACTCCTTTCCTGTTTCTGGCGCTGCTTATATCTGTTTCTTTTATATTCAGATTCTGTTTTTTAAGAAATAAAGGACCATTTTTAACTATTGCTTTGTCAGGCATGGTTTTTATTGGTCTTCTGATTATATATATTGTTTATATAACAGTTTTTGAGAACCCGGATTTTATTCCGGGCTTTCTGATCGGATATAAGGAAGCGGTTGCAAGTCTTCCGAAAGACCCTATTGTTCAGGGATATATGAAAACCATGTCAATCACCAGTGAGCAAATGGAGCTTGTTCTTACGCAGGCCGGCAGTTATCTGAATAAGATCCCATATCTTATTCCGAGTATGGTTATTTTCTATATATTTCTAAGTGCTTTTATAAGTTATTACTGGAGCATGATCATATTCAGGAAAAACGGTATTGTTCTCAGAGGAATTCCTCTTTTTAAGACCTGGGATATGCCGTGGTATCTTATTTTTGGTTTTATTGCCGGACTTATTCTGGTTTTAATTCCAAATTTTAATTCAGGATTTGATTTCTATTTTGATGTAGTCGGAGCAAATATACTTATTATTTTTGGCTTGTCTTATACCGTAATAGGATTTGCGGTATTATGGGGGATTTTTGATAATTTAAAGATAGCACATTTATGGCGCATATTGATAATAATTGCAATCAGTTTTTCTATGGTATTGCTGATAATAATCCCTATTATGGGGATACTGGATATATGGATTAATTTCAGGAAACTTGAAAGACATTAAATATATTTGGATAGACGTTAATCTGTTTATTATAATTAGGAGGAAAAGTTGAAGATTATTCTAACAAAGGATGTAGATAAACTTGGTAGTTTTGGAGACATCGTAAATGTGAAGGATGGTTATGCAAAAAACTATCTTATACCAAACGGATTTGCAACGATTGCAACTCCGGGAAATATAAAACAATCAGAAATATTAAAGAAATCCAGGATAAAAGTAGAGGCTAGGAATATCAGGGAAGCAACCGGTATAGCCGAAGAGCTTGAAGGCACAAAGCTTATATTCAAGGTCAAATCCAGTCCTGAAGGAAAATTATATGGTTCAATAACCAATAAGGATATTGCAGAAAAAATATTGTCTTTCAAAAAAATAGAAATAGACAGAAAGAAAATCGAACTTGAAGATTCAATAAGGGAAACAGGATCTTATGAAATAGAAATCAAGCTTTATAAAGAGATAAAATGCAATGTAACTGTTTCAGTAGAGGCTGACAAGAAACAGGCTGATGCAGGAGAAAATGAAAACGCTGCAGCTGAGACTGTTGCAGAGTAATGTTTTGTTTTTTGGAGAATATTTTTTGTTTTAAATAAGGCAATATGAAGAAGGCAAGCACTTTTAAAGAAACATTAAATACAGGTAAACTTGAAAGAATTCCGCCATATAATCTGGAAGCAGAAGAATCTTTAATAGGCTCCATGCTTATTTCAAAAGAAGCTATCAGTGAAGTAATCGAAATTGTAAAAGAGGATGATTTTTACAGGACTTCCAACATAGAAATATTCAAGGGAATTAAAGAACTTTATGCAAAGGGAGAACCTGTAGACCCTATAACCCTTGCAGATTATTTAAAAAAAAAGAATCTGCTTGAAGAGGTGGGAGGGAGAACTTTTATCCATTCCCTTATTTCAAACATACCGCTTGCCTCAAATGCCGTTTATTATGCTGAGATAGTAAAGCACAATTCAATCTTAAGAAAACTTATATATGCAGCCACAGATATAGCAAGAATGGGCTATGAGATACCTGAAGACCTTGCTTCGACTGTTGATAAAGCACAGCAGCTGATTTTTTCAGTTTCCCAGGACCTGAATTATAGTTCCAAAAATAATCTCATATCCCAGTTAAGAGAAGTGCTTACAGACGTATATGATCAGACCGTTCTGCTGTCGGAAACAAAAACTTCCATTACAGGAGTTTCTACGGGATACACAGATCTTGATAAAATCACTTCCGGTCTTCATAATTCAGATCTTATAATTGTGGCTGCAAGACCGGGAATGGGCAAGACTTCTCTTGCTTTATGCATTTCAAGAAATGCAGGTTTTAAGGAAGATACGCCTGTGGTTATATTTTCTCTTGAAATGTCCAAGCAGCAGATTGCGCAGAGACTTCTTTGCTCCGAAGCAAGAATAGATCTTCAGAGAATAAGATCAGGCGACATAAGGGAGCACGAATGGCAAAAGCTTGGTTTTGCAATTGAAAAACTCTCCAAAACAAAGATATTCATAGATGATACTGCATTTTTATCGATAATGGATCTGAGATCAAGAGCAAGAATGCTTGTAAGCAAATACGGAGTCGGACTGATAGTGGTTGACTATCTTCAGCTTATGAATTCGGGACTGAATTTCAGAGAAAACAGAGTGCTTGAAATATCGGAAATATCAAGAAATTTAAAAAGCCTTGCAAGAGAGCTGAAAATACCTATTCTTGCAGTTTCACAATTGTCCCGTGAAGTTGAAAGAAGAGACAACAAAAGACCGGTTCTTGCCGATCTCAGGGAGTCGGGAGCAATAGAGCAGGATGCAGATCTTGTAATGTTTATATACAGGGATGAATATTATGATGAAAACAGCAAGGATGCCGGAACAGCAGAAATCATTATTGCAAAACATCGGAACGGCCCTACCGGCAAAGTAAATTTAAGATTCTCAAAGGAATTTGCACTTTTTTCAAATCTTGATAAAGTTCATGCTGAAGAAGCAGGCACATAATTTTATCAGGGTTCTTTTAAAATTTATCAGCAGACTATGATTGATTCAAAACAAGAGGTATTTTAAAATGTCTAATATTGTTCTGGTAGGTACCCAGTGGGGTGATGAGGGAAAGGGCAGAATAACCGACCTTTTATCAAACAAAGCAGAAATGGTTGTAAGATTTCAGGGTGGTGACAATGCAGGCCATACTGTTATTCTTGATAAGAATGAATTCAAACTACACCTTGTTCCTTCAGGAATACTTAATCCAAACGCAGTTTGTGTAATAGGCAATGGTGTTGTAGTAAACCCTATGACACTTATTAATGAGTTAAGAGATCTTGAAAGCAAAGGTGTTAGGACCGATAATTTAAGAATAAGCTCTAACTGTCATTTAATTATGCCCTATCATATAGCACTTGATAGTGTGACTGAAAACAGTCTTGGTTCCTTAAAAATAGGAACTACCCGAAAAGGTATCGGTCCGGCATATGCTGATAAGGCAGGCAGGTCGGGAATAAGAATCTGCGACCTTATGGACCCTGAAGTATTTAAACAAAAATTAAGCAGTATTCTTAAAATAAAAAATGCTATTCTTGAAAAAGTATATTCTTCAGATGCTTTTGAGGTTGAAGATATTTTCAACAATTATATGCAATATGCTGAAATCCTGAAAAAATATGTTGTCGATACTGCATTTCTGGTGAATAAGGCTATAGATGAAGGTAAGAACATATTATTTGAAGGAGCACAGGGCACATTGCTGGATATAGATCATGGCACCTATCCATATGTGACATCTTCTTCCACTACTGCCGGCGGAGTTTTTTCAGGTTCAGGAATAGGCCCCAAAAGAATAAATAATGTTATAGGAATAACAAAATCATATTGTACCAGGGTTGGAGAAGGAGTATTTCCAACTGAACTATCTGATAAAAATGGTGACTATATACGTAAAAAAGGAAATGAATACGGAACAACAACAGGGAGAGCAAGAAGATGCGGATGGTTCGACTGTGTAACAATAAGATACGCAAAAATAATAAATAATCTTGATAGTCTTGCAATTACAAAACTGGATGTTCTTACCGGTCTTGAAAAAATAAAAATATGTACAGGCTATGACATTGGCGGGAAAATATACGATAATGTCACACCTAACTGCATAACCCTGCAGAAAAGCAAGCCTGTATATATTGAAGTTGATGGCTGGGATGAAGATATTTCCGATATCAAGGATTTTAACGGACTTCCGCATAATGCAAGAAAATATATCGAAATTCTTGAAGAGCTTTTAAGCATTCCTGCTTCAATGATAAGTGTCGGACCTGACAGGCATCAGATAATTATCAGGGACAATGATTTAAAAAGCTTTTTAAAACATACTGACTAAAGAGGATTTGAATGAATATACTCATACTGGGAAGCGGAGGCAGGGAACACTGCCTGGCTTGGAAAGTTTCACAAAACAGAAAGGTTAAAAAAATCTTTGTTGCTCCGGGGAATGCAGGCATAGCAGGGATTGCCAACTGTGTTGATATTCCGACGGACAAAGATAATTTTCCGACCCTTCTTGAATTTATAAATAATAATAAAATAGATTTTACCATTGTCGGCCCTGAAGCTCCTCTGGTTGACGGTATTGCAGACTATCTTGAAAAAAACGGTCATGCTGTATTCGGGCCCTCAGAAAATGCTGCAAGAATTGAAGGAAGCAAAGTTTTTACAAAGAAATTTGCTGAGAGAAACAATATTCCCGGGGCAAAAGCGTATTTTTTTAAAAAAAATGAGTATGAAAAAGCAAAAGCATTTATTGAAAACCTTGATGCGGACAGTTATCCATGGGTAATAAAGGCTGACGGCCTTGCATCGGGAAAAGGCGTGATTATATGTAAAAACAAAGACGAGATGATCAAAGCCCTAAGAGGGTTTTTTATTGAAGACCTATTCGGAAAATCGGGAGAAGAGATAGTAATTGAGGAATTTATTGCAGGGTTTGAAGTATCTGTCATGTGTCTTTGCGATGGAAAAAGCATAATACCTATGGAATTTGCCCAGGATTATAAAAGAATCTTTGATGATGACAAAGGAAAAAATACCGGCGGCATGGGGAGTTTTAGCCCGGTGCCTTTTGTGGATGAGAGTTTACGAAAGAAAATACTGGACAAAATTATTTTTCCCACTTTTGATTCTCTGAAAAAAGAAGGTATAGTTTATAAAGGAATATTGTACGGCGGGATAATAATAAAGAATAACGAGCCCTATCTTCTTGAATACAATTGCAGATTCGGAGATCCGGAAACCCAGGTTGTTCTGCCAGGGCTGAAAAATGATCTTCTTGAAATCCTTATGAATGCAGCTAGCGGAAATCTGGACGGAACTGAGCTGGAATGGAGCGGGGAAAAATGTATCTGCGTGGTTATTGCTTCAAAAGGATATCCGGATACATCTTTCAGAGGTGATGTAATACATGGTATCAGCAAGCATTCCAATAAGGATGATATTCTTGTTTTTCATGCCGGAACACGCATGGAAAACGGTAATATAGTTACTAACGGTGGAAGAGTTTTAAATATCGTCAGTAAAGATATAACTTTCAAGGGTGCGATTGAAAAAAATTATAATAAAATTAAAAGCATAAATTTTGATGGTATGCAGTTCAGAAATGATATTGCCAGGAAAGTTGCGGAAAAATAAAAGAATCTATCCGGGAGGTTTGCGGAAATGGCAGCAATAAAAAAATTAGTTGCTATTCTGATGGGAAGCAGTTCAGATGAAAAAATTATGAGTTCGGCTGAGAATATTCTGGCAGAACTTGACATAGGTTATGAGAAAATCATTTCTTCTGCGCACAGGATGCCGGATAAAACATCAGATTTCGCAAAAAAACTTAAAGAGAATAAATTTGAAGTAGTAATTGCCGGAGCCGGCAAAGCAGCTCATCTTCCGGGGGTAATAGCTGCATATACGACACTCCCTGTAATAGGGGTTCCTATTAAAACTGATGATCTCGGTGGGCTGGATTCGCTTTTATCCATAGTGCAGATGCCGGGAGGAGTTCCCGTGGCAACAGTTGCCATTAATGGTGCAAAAAATGCAGGGATACTTGCCGCCCAGATTCTGGCGCTTAAGTATCCTGAAATAGAAGAAAAATTAATAATTTATAAAAAAAATCTGAACAGATAGGATGATTTTTTATGTCAGACAATATTAAAATAAAAATTAAAGATTTTGGTTTTTATTACGGTGATGCAAAAGTACTTACAGATATCAGCTTTGATATTATAAAAAATACCATAACTGCAATAATAGGGCCTTCAGGATGCGGGAAGTCAACCCTGCTTAGAACGTTTAACAGAATGAATGAACTTCTCGGTAATGCAAAAGTTGAAGGTAGCGTAGAAATAGACGGTAAAGACATTTATAAATCAGGAGTCGATGTGGTTGAGCTCAGAAAAAAAGTAGGGATGGTTTTTCAGAGACCCAACCCATTCCCCAAAACCATTTATGATAATGTTGCATACGGGCCAAGGCTTCACAAGAAGTACTCAAAAAGCACCCTTGACATGATTGTGGAGGATAGTCTTAAGAAATCTGCATTATGGGATGAAGTCAAACATAAACTTAATAAAAGCGCTCTTGACCTATCGGGCGGGCAGCAGCAAAGACTGTGCATTGCAAGAGTTCTTGCCGTTGATTCCGAGATAGTTTTAATGGATGAACCTGCATCAGCTCTTGATCCGATTTCCACACAGAAAATAGAAAACCTTATTCTGGAATTAAGAAAGAATTATACAATAATAATTGTGACTCACAATATGCAACAGGCTGCAAGAGTTTCCCAGAAAACAGCATTTCTTTTAATGGAAGAACAGGGACAGGCTGCAAAACTTATCGAATATGAAGATACCAAAAAGATATTTACATTTCCTTCCGACAAAAGAACTGAAGATTATATAACCGGGAGATTTGGTTAATTTTTTTGTTAAAAAATACAAAAAAATGATCTGTGCAAAGCTGTTTTTCAGCTTCTTTACAAAAATTTAAATAGTAATGATTCTTTTTTGACAACTACATTATATTGCAATATAATACGTGCACATATTTTTAATGTTTATTTTTCGGGAGACTATCTTAATGAAAGAATATAGAATAACTCAGGAAGGCTACGAAAAACTTTTAAACGATCTGGATTATCTTGTTAAGAACAAAAGAAAAGAAATTGCTGAAAGGCTTAAGGAAGCCAAGAATTCAGGAGGCGACCTTTCAGAGAACCTGGAATATGAATATGTAAAAAATGAACAGGCCTTTATTGAAGGCAGGATAGAACAAATAAGTGATATTCTTCAGAATTATGTGATTGTTGATAAAAAAATCAATAAAGATTTTATTGATATAGGGTCGCTGGTTATTGTAAGGGACCTTGATGAAAATAAAAATAAAGAATTTGAAATTGTGAGCTCTGTTGAATCCGAACCCGAAAACATGAAAATATCTGACGAATCTCCTCTGGGCAAAGCGCTGCTTGGCAGAAAAATTAAAGATGAGATCTCGGTAAAGATACCTGGAAAAATACTGAGATTAAAAGTAATAGATATAATTTAATTCTTCTGATAATAATATTTTAACAATAACAGACAGATTGGATTTTATATTACCATGACCAAAAATAATAAAAGCGAACCTGTCCCGGATTATGAAAATCCGAAATTAAATATACATAATATTGAGAACTCGGATGCAGAATACCTGCTTGAACTTGAAGACCCTTTAAGCGAACCACTGAAACTTAAAATTGAAAAAATAAAAAATCTAAGAAATGTCTCAAAAGATTTGTATTCAAGAAATTTCAAACCAAACACTGATACAGAAACTTTAAAGAAAAAATATTCAGATATAGATAACCGGGAAAGGAAAGAGGAGATTTTTCTGCTTGCCGGAAGAATAATGGTATTCAGAAAGCATGGGAAAGCAACTTTCAGTATTATAAAGGATTTCAGTGGCCAGATTCAGCTTTATCTTAACATAAACAATATAGGTGAAGAGAAATATAATGAATT
>DUQM01000067.1 GCA_012837825.1 Actinomycetota bacterium
ATGTCATTGGGAGTACCGATCTGATCGATTTTGCCCTTTCGCAAAACCATCATTCTGTCTGATAAAGCCAGTGCTTCTCTGTAATCATGAGTTACATAAATAATTGTACTTCCATAATTAACAGCAAATTCCCTTAAAAGGGTTTGCGTCGAAAACTTCAGCTTTGCATCAAGATGCGCAATAGGTTCATCAAGCAGATAAACTTTGGGTTTTCTTACAAGCGCCCTCGCAAGTGAAACCCTCTGTTTTTGCCCACCGCTTAAATTCTGCGGTTTTCTGTCAAGCAATTTTTCTATTCCAAGAAAATCAGCTATTTCAGTTACTTTTTTATTTTCCTCTTCTTTAGTCAGATTCAGTTTCCATTTGGGCGCCCTCAAAGGAAAAGCTATGTTATCGTATACGTTAAAGTGTGAATAAAGATTATATGACTCAAATGCCATAGAAACATCTCTCTCATGCGGAGGCCATCTATTTACAATTTGGTCATCAAAATATATATTTCCGGAAGTAACAGGCTCTATTCCTGCCACCATTTTCAGGATCGTGCTTTTCCCTGCACCGGTAGGACCAAGAATAGAATAAAACTCACCCTCCTTGCATGTAAAGCTGATATCGTCTATTGCAACTTTGCGTCCATATAGCTTTCTTACATTTTCAAATCTTACTTCTACCATCTTCTACTCCTCCTCTTCTTCATCATCATCTTTGGGTCGAGGACCAAATATAAAAGTTAAAACAGCTGCTACTGTCGCTATTATGGCTCCTATCCAGACTGGCAAATTTGGAAATACTCCAAGCCAGACAAAATTTATTCCTATCCACTCTAATACTGACCAGAACAGCCAGTTTCCATAAGTCATTCGTATCATTTGATATATACCCTCCCGCTTATTCAAATATATTAGTCAAAAGCGTAAATACATAAACAGTTGATATCTGTTTTAATTTAACCTTTAACAGCACCAAATGTTAATCCTCTTACAATATAACGCTGCATAAACCAGGCAGCTATAAGTGTAGGTAATATACTTATTGCTGCTCCGGCAGCCATTGTACCATATTGAACATCGATTGAACCCCAGAAAGAAGATATCAGTACGGTTACTGTTGTTGCTACTTTTCGAGAGAATAAAAATGCAAACAGAAATTCATTCCATGACCAGATAATGCAGAAAACCGAAGTTGTTGCAATTCCCGGCAAAACCAATGGAAGAACCACTTTTCTAAATATATTGAAGCGTCCGTAACCGTCTATCATGGCAGCCTGTTCAAGCTCTACCGGAACATCTCTAAAGAACCCATATAAAAGAAAGGTTGCAAATGAAACATTAAAATACATATAAAGCAATATGATGCCTATGTGTGTATCCAATAAATTAATCTGACGAAAAACAATAAAAAACGGGATGGATGCAACTACTCCCGGAAACATTCTTGAAGCAATAGTATTAAAAAGAATGTGTCCGCCCCCTGTATTCCATCTGGCAAAACTATAAGCTGCCGGCAAAGCAATAATCATTACGAGCACCGTACTTCCCAGACTCATTATCAGTGTATTTCCCAGTGTTTTGAAAAATGGAAATTGAACAAACAAACGTTTGAAATTTTCTAATGTGGGAGTAAATATAAGCTGCCTGTTCAGAGATCCGGCAAATATGTCTGCTGAAGATTTAAATGCAGTTAAATATATCCATAGCAAAGGTCCTAAAATTCCAACCATAACCAGGATTGTAATTATCCAGAATATTACTCTTTTAAATGTTACCCCTTGTTTTTTCAACTTTTTTCACCTTCTCTCAGTTTAATTGGTTGCGTTTAATGCCTTATTCAGCTGTCTGAACATAATTGCGCCAATTATCATTGTTAAAAATAAACTCATAATTGCAAGCGTAGAGCCATAACCGATATCAAAATAAACAAAAGATGTCCTGTAAACCATCCAGTCCAAAAGCTCAGTATTAACTGCCCCTCTGGTCGTTCCGTATAGAGGATCAAATAATCGGATAAGCCACATGGTTCTTAATAATGTGATTATTATGATCAGAGGGCTTAGCATGGGAAGTGTCAGTTTCCTAAACACAAACCATCCTTTTGCTCCATCAACTTTAGCTGCTTCAAAAACATCCTTGGGAAGGCTCTTAAGCCCGGCAAGCAGAACTGAAGCTGAAAATGGAAACCACTGCCAGATTGTAATTGCACAAATCGTATATAATGCACCCTCAGGGGCCCACCATTTAACTCTGGCCAGGCCGATTGCTGATAATATCTGATTAACAAAACCAATATTGTATTCAAGAAGAAAATTCCAAACTATAGATAAGATAAGAGGTGCCACCAAAAGAGGCATAAGAATAAGACCCCTTATAATGTTTTGACCTTTAAAATCTCTGTTCCACAACATTCCAAGGCCTAATCCGATTAGCAATTCAGCAACAATGCAGATAGCCGTTACCTGAAAAGTACGCCCGAGAGGTATCCAGAAACCTGTGTCCCGAAGCATTGTTCTGTAATTGTCAAGGCCTATAAACAGAGCATCGCCTGATAAGCCCACCTGGAAAAAGGATTTATACAAACAAAAAATAAGAGGATATATCATAAAAACGAGCAATACAATTATAAGCGGCAGAACCAGCATCCACTTGAAATATTTTTCATTTGAAAGGACTTCCCATATTGAAGGTTTTCTTATCAGGTGACTGTCAATAAGCGCAATATCACCATTCTCTTTTTTAGCCATACTGTCTGTTTCCTCCTTCTATTCCAGACATGTTTTCTTTCCCTGACTTAAAACTTACTTTAATTTTAATCAGGAGAAAGGAATCGGATTTTTTATTCCTTTCTCCTGAAATAACCTTTTATGTTTTCAAAGTATAAATATCTTTATTCTTAAGATATAAGAAATTATTCTTCTACTCTGATAGGTATGGTATCGAATTTAGAAACCAGTTCTACCATTTGTTTGTTTACTGACGCTATACAATCTTCAGGAGAAAGTTCGCCACTGAAACCCTTTGAAAGAGTGTTCATGTGCATCTCAGTTACTTTCCCGCCAGCTGCTGAGTTGAAATAGAATGCATTATCTATAGCATCAGCATATTCTGCATTAGTCCAGCAAACTTTCAGATAGTCTGTCAGCAGACCAAACGGATAAGCCAATTCGTCAGTTTTCCACATTTCATCTTCAATTACATCCATCCTTGTAGAAAGCTGTCCGGCATCTCTCATGACAACAGTCTGGCATTCTTTTGAACTAAGCCATCTTAACAGCCAATAAGAAGCTTCCTGGTTCTTGGATGCTTTTGCCACTCCAAATGACCATGCACCTGTGTAGCCTTTATTGCCAATGGTATTATAGATACCTAATTTGGCATCAGGATCAGCTAATCCAGCTGCAGATTGTTTCAAAATATCAGCATTCCATGCAAAACAGTTTGAATACATCATAGGAGTAATAATTGAATCTCCCTCACCAAGTGAGCTGACAACGAAATCAAAGTTAGCTGTTAAAACACCGGGAGAAGAAATTTTAACTCTTTCAACATATTCTTTCATTATCTTAACCATAAGGTCAGTATACTCTTTGGTTATAACAAATTCTGTAACTTTGCCTGAATCATCTTTTATAACTTTGGCATAATCTCCACCGCTACCCCAGAGATATGTTGAAAATTCATCATTGGCCTGGTATGCGCTTGCCATCATGGAAACACCATAAATGTCTTTTTCAAGTGCTTTTCCCTTAAGCATGTCGCCTTTTTTTCTGGTGAAGAATCCTGCCTGGTCTAGCAGCTGCTGTGCAGTTGTTGCAGGAGCAAGATCATAGCCATATTTTTCTTTGAAAGCAGCCTGTTCTGTAGCATCATCAAAGACATCCTGTCTCAGGAACAAGCCGCACTGATATGTGTAGAAAGGAATAACCATTATCTTGCCGTCAGTTTTAGCTGTCGCAAGAATTGGTGCAGCCTGGGCTGCCATGCTTGCATTAAATGCTTCTACTGAATCATAGGTTGCAGCCAGCTCTTCAAGAGGAGCAAGATACTGTGCCCATTCATCCGTCCATGCTGTTTCAACATAAACACAATCATATACGCCCGTTCCGGCAACCAGCTCTACGTTTTCCTTTGAATAAACAACCGGGGAAGCAACTCTTTCAACATTAACCTTAACCCCTGTTTTTGCAATAAATTGCTCAATGTATGGAAGTATCTTGTCAAACATAGTACCGGTTTCAACCATCATCGTTATCTCTGCCTTGTTTGAAATTTCCGGTATATCATTAAGACCAAACGGAGCGGCTTCTTCTGCAGCTGCTGCTGTTGTTTCAGTTGCTGCTGCTGTTGTCTCGGCTGCTGCTGTTGTCTCGGCTGCTGCTGTTGTCTCGGCTGCTGCTGTTGTTTCGGCAGGAGCTGCCTTGCATCCAACAAAACCAAGAGTAAGAACCATTGCTATTACTGAGATAATCACGAGTAATTTTTTCATTCAAACACCACCTTGAAAGATTGATAAAGAAAAAATGATTTTTTAATCTTTAATAAAAAACTGGTTTGTTTTTTTCGAATGCACTACCTCCTTTTCTTATTTTTATCACCTCTAAATAAATTTCATCACTCCTTTCCGAAATTCACCTATTAATGAACTAGAAAAACCTGCATGAAGATATTAATGCTTAAAACCTTTTTATTTTATTGATATATCTTATTGATATATCTTATCAATAATATTTGTACTGCTAAAAAATATAATTTAAATATTTATAAATTTTCTGTTTTTAAAATTCTTTTAATTTAGTAA
>DUQM01000068.1 GCA_012837825.1 Actinomycetota bacterium
AATATAGTATAAAATTTATATTTTCAAGATTCATGGCAATATTACAGTTATTAAAACTGGTTCCGGCAATAGCGTCATTTGTTTTTATAGGATATCCTTTTTCTTATTTCCTGATTGTCCGCTCCAGGCTTGCAGCAAGCGACATAGAAGCATATATGAGATATAAAAGCATTTACGGCTCAGTTTTAAACATTATTTTGAGTTTTTTTATTGGTACTTTAGTCTCCACCCTGTATCTGAACATGCTTTCCCTCCTGGGCATAAGCTTCAGCTTCTTAAAAATATCGGTGTTCAGCGGCATTTTTCTTATTATCTCCGTATTCATATTTGCCAAATATAAAAGAAGGCTGATTGAAGTTGCTAAATTCTCTGCCGGCAGCATAGATAATGTTTTTTACCTGGACTTAAGGCGAATGAGGATTATTAAGAAAAATGCCCAAAAACATTATGAGCCGGAATATAGATTTGAACAATTAAGTCTGGGACAACCTGGCTTTAAAACAAAGTTTGAAAGATTCAAAAATGACCCGGGGACTATTAATGGCATCAAATCCATAATAATCATCCTTATCGCAGTAAACTGTCTTGCCGTCCTGTTCTTTGCCTTACTCTTTCCCATAAGATTCTGGGATGCTATATCCTGTTGGAGCCTTAAAGCGAAAGCATTCTTTATTGATAAAAACATTTTCACATTTTACCTGGATCACGATTATGGATTTGCCCACAATTCCTATCCGGTTTATCTTCCCCTTATTCAGACATGGATTTATATCTGGCTTGGCAATGTAAATGAAAATCTTGTAAAAATCATCTTTCCAATTTTTTATTTATCTTCAATTTTTCTTGTATTTAATTTCTTCAAAAAGAAATTCGGCGATCTTCTTGCCGGTATTCTTGCTTTTATATTCAGCAGTATCCCTGTTATTGCAGACCACGGCTATCTGGAATATACAAATCTTTTATACTCAACAGTTCTCTTTATAGCGGTGTATTTCTTTTCCACCTATGTATCAAATGAAATGTCGGAGATAAATGAAAGCACCGTCAGAAAACAGGGGATTATTGAAGACATCAGATACTATTTTTATGAAAAAAAGATAAGAATGTCATTTGATTTCAAAATATATAATGACCTGGACTCCGTATTTAAAGGCAGGCCTACAAGCGGAAATATTACTTTTAACAATGCTGCCGGCCGGAATATCTACCCCGGAGCCGAATCTTTGACGAAAGGGCTGAACATGCTTAGTATTGACAGATACAGGAAATACTCTCATTTGTATATCAGTTCTGTATTCTTTGCAATGCTCTGCCTTATAAGAAGTGAAGGGTTTGTTTACTGCGCTCTTTTCTTTCTCATATGTATTATTGTTTATTTTTTCGGTATCTCGAGAAAAGCGTCGCTTAAAAGAAAATTCAGAAAAGTCCTCATCAGTTTTTCGGAACCCTCCGAAACTGAAGATTACAGGGAATGGAAAGATAAAATAAGTGCAAAGTTTGTAAAAAACGGCGATACCCCTTTTACAGTTCTTAAACTTTTTCTGAAAAAGCTTTTTCTTCCGTTATTTTTCCTTTCTGCAATAAATCTTCCATGGTTGCTGACAAAGTCACTGCTGAATCTCTCCTTTGCAAGCACTGAATGGCAAAAAATAATAAATAACGGAATAAACCACAGTATTATTTCTGAAGGTTTTAAGAGAGCCTTTTCTTCTTTTACCACAGAATTAATTTACTCTTCCTATGATTCCACAAAGGCATTTCTGGGCTCCTCATACGGACCCATACTTATTATTCTCCTTATTCTTTTCATTATGACTATAAAAAAAGCTTTTACAAACGGCGGCCTTATATTTTTTCTTTTCACAGGTCTTGTATTTATAAGTTCATTTATCTCCATAATCTTTATAAAAGAATTTGAAGGTTCGATTGAAAGATATATTCTTCCGGGATTTCTTCTTTCATTTTACTGGATATTTTCAAATACATTTAAAGCTAAAAACTGACAGCTTGCTTTCATAGTGTATAATTTAAAATGATCTAAATAAGAATAAATAAATAACTATTCCAATGACAGATATCTTTATAATATATTTCATCCTCTTTGTATCGTTATTGTTCAGCCTGACAGTAATATTCTGGTATGCATTCAGATTTGAGCCTGTTAATTTTAAAGTAACGGAAAATAATATATATATTAAAACAAACGCTTCAGAAAGCTCGGAACAGCATAATCCGGACAAAACTTCAGATTCGGCAAAACCCCTGAAGATACTTCACCTGTCTGATTTGCATTTAAGGACAGATTACAAAGGCAGCAGGCTTGCAGGTTTTTTAAAAATACTTTCACTTGATTACTATGACCTTATTTTCATTACAGGCGATATGGTGGAACAGGATAATCTGCAGCCCAGACTTATGGATGTTGTTAAAAATTTCAGGGCGAAATATGGAATTTATGCCGTATTCGGGGCACATGATTATTATAATAAAAAACCTTCCGAGTTTTTAAGAAATATGTTTAAAAAAAAAGAGTCCTATTCCAGAAAGAATGACTACATTTCCCTGAAAAACAAACTTGAAAATGCAGGAATAAAAGTGCTTTTAAATGAAAACATAATGCTAAATGAAAAAATTGAGGGTTTTCCTGAAATAAAAATAATTGGCGTAGACGACCCCATGATAAATAAAATGGATATAAAAAAATCGCTTAAAGGATTAAACGACAACCCTGAAATTATCAGGCAGGACGGTTTTTTAAAATCCGAATCTTATAAAAAAACATTCAATATTTCCCCAAATAAAAGCCATGAATTAAAAAACAGAAAATCCATGAATATAGCATTAATACACACACCCGACAGCTATGCTCTGGCAAATCTTGCCCTGAACGGAGCAGACATAATATTTGCGGGGCATACTCATGGCGGCCAGGTAAGAGTGCCGGGAAAAGGCGCCATCATATCAGGTTGCAGCATAAAGACAAAATTTGCCTCCGGCCTCTTTTATTTTAATGATTTTGTCCTGCAGGTCAGCAGGGGACTGGGTGAGGGACGGTTCTCCAAATTCAGGGTCTACTGCCAGCCTGAGGCAATAATCACAAAACTTTACATTAATTAACACAGCCGGTAAAAATTATGGGAAAACCCGGTCGTTTTTTGGAAAACAGCTATTTGTGGAATTTTTTTTAATTTTTATATAAAATCATGAAATGTTTGCTTTAACCGGCAAGTATCCGGTTTGCAAGCCTGAATTTTAATGAAACGGGAAAATCCCTTCAGTCAATATCGTTAATTGGAAAATAAAAACAGAAAAAGGCAGAAAAGATATGAGATTAAAAAGATTTTTATATTTTGCAATAATTATAATATTTGCATTGATGTCTCCCTTAACAATATCGGCATGTTCAAAAACAGGTGAGACCGGGCAACAGACTGCAGTAGCCGACCGGGATACCAAATCTTCTGAATCTGAGACATCAAAGTTGCAGCAGTCTGCTACTTCAACAACAGTAAAGGAAACAACAACCACAAGCCGGAGCCTGCCTGAAAATTTGCAGAAGTTCATTGATGATGCAGACAAGCTGTTTAAAGCCGGAGAATATGCTGAAGCAGTAAGCGCATACAGGACTGCAAAAACAAACCTTCAGGCGACATCCTCGGTAGATCCTGAAATAATAAGTAAAGCCATTGAAAAAATGGAAGTCAATTTCGACAAAGCAAAGACTATTACTGATACGGCAAGAATACATTACGGCAATGCAATGCAGCTGGAGTATGAAAAAAGGATAGATGAAGCAATCGAGCAGCTGGAAGAGGCATTAAAAATATATCCCAGATACCAGGATGCCATTGATGCTCTTGCCAGTATAAAAACACTATATAAACTGAAATAAATATTTTATTTCTTTTAAAAACCTCCCGGCTTACTTAGAATAAAAATAGTAATATATGATTTATCTTTTAGTGATACTATTGATTTATTAATTAAAGAACTAAAGAATCAAAGAATTTCAGCACAGAAATAGCTAAATAAATATCTTAAACTACTATTTTTGTTTTAAAAATGGCAAGAGATAAAAAAGATTTTGATTACTGGGACAAATACTACGGTAATAAAAAAAGCACCGGAACCTCAGGGAACAGAGGAATGCCGGACAGCAGAAGATCTGCATATGATGGCAGGCGATATCCGAATGAGGATGCCGTTTCCCGAAGTACATCCCGAAGCAGCCGGTTAAAAAGAGGCCGGAACGAGAAATATGAATCAAAGATAGTAGGCTCGGAATACAAGGTTAAAAAGAAAAAAAGAAAATCAGGTGCTTCAAGAGCGGTTATCATGACAATACTCATAATTGCTGTGTTTTTCCTGGGATTTTTTACTTTTTATGCCGTAGATAATGAGCTGTTCAGTAAAAAGAGCGGTGAATCTGCATCAGGCAGCACTGATTCTGCCGGCTCAAAATCATTAGAAGAAACTATTCAGAAAGAAAACCTGATGTCATCACTAAGCATTGAAAGCGATAGTTCCCAGACCGGAAAAGAATCTGTTACGGAATCAGAATCTTCCACCAGCCAACCTGCCGGGAACTCTGGTGAGAACAACACAAAGGAACCATTATCTTTTTTTCAGAAAGTAATTATGTTTTTTAAATCAATTACGGGAAGAGACGATTCCAAAGATGATTATCCTGAAAGATTGCATATCAATGTTTATTTTGCAATGCTTGGAAATGAAGAAATGTTTAATGCTGAAAAAAGGACGATTGTAGCAGGAAGTATAAAAAATGCAGCCGTCAATGCAGTAAATGAACTTTTAAAAGGTCCTGCTGAAGAGTATAATTTTGCAGTAATCCCTCCGGGAACAAAATTGATGGATGTGGAAATAGCCAATGATATAGCCAGAATCAATCTGTCTCAGGAATTTCTTTCCAACAGTCTGGATACAGATATTCTGGATGAGTATATAGTCTATACTATTGTTAATACATTGACTGAGATAAAAGAGATAAGAGCAGTTGTTTTTTTTATAAACGGCAAAGAAATAAAAGAATACGGTAATGTCGATCTCAGACTGCCGGCAATAAGAAATGAAAAGTACTTGGAAAAATCTTGAAAATCAAGTAAAAATATTAAGAGCTGATACATTTTCAAAAAAAGGAGAAGGGTTTGAAAATATTAATTACAGGAGGAGCAGGGTTTATCGGGTCAAATGTCGCTGACCTTCTTATAAAAAACAATATAGAAGTTGTTGTAATTGATGATCTTTCTACCGGCAAGCTTGAAAACGTAAACAGTAATGCCAGGTTTTACAAATGTGACATACGTGAACCTAAAGTTTTTAGCATAATTGAAGCGGAAAAACCGGATATTTTAATCCATAATGCCGCCCAGATGAGCGTAAGAAATTCTGTTGAAGATCCTGAAAATGATGCAAGCATAAATATACTGGGAAGCATAAATATCTTTGAAGCTTGCAAAAAATACGGAACAAAGAAAATCATTTTTGCTTCAAGCGGGGGGACTGTATACGGGGAACAGACAAACTTTCCGGCTGATGAAACTCATCATACAAAACCAATCTGTCCTTACGGAGTCGCAAAGCTTAGCGTAGAAAAATATCTTTATTACTACTATGTGACATACGGTATAAAATATACTGCTTTAAGATATGCAAACATTTACGGACCCAGACAGGATCCGCATGGAGAAGCAGGAGTTGTCGCTATATTTTCAGAAAAGATAATCGGCGGAGACCAGCCAATAATTAACGGGGAAGGCAATCAGACAAGAGATTATGTTTATGTGGAGGATGTTGCGAAGGTAAACCTGCTTGCCATTGAAAGTGAATTTACAGGTGAAATGAATATTTCGACAGCAGTTGAGACAAGCGTTAATGAGCTGTTTAATATTCTTAAGGAGATATCAGGCAGACAAAACCTTCATGAATTGCATGGTCCTGCTAAAGAAGGGGAGCAGAAAAGAAGCGTTCTTTCATATAACAAAGCGGAACTTATTCTTGGATGGAAGCCTGAAGTAAAAATAAGAGACGGACTTGCAAGAACGTACAACTGGTTTAAGGATAATATAAATATCTGAAAAATCATACATAGTTGCGCATAAAAAACGTATAATGCATAAATCATATAAAAAAGGACAATTACTGTTTAATGGGAACTGATAACCGGAAGAAATATTCAATATCTGCCTTTTTCCCGGTTTATAATGACTGGGGCACAATTCCCACCATGGTTCTTCTGGCAGAAAGTGTGCTTGAAAAATATGCAAGCGAGTACGAGATAATACTTGTTGATGACGGCTCAAACAAGCTTACAAAGCAGGTTCTGGAAAGCCTTGACCCTAAGATAAAAAATCTGAAGATAATAACTCATCGGCAGAATAAAGGATATGGCGGTGCAATAAAAAGCGGAATATATAATGCCGAATATGAACTTATTTTCTACACAGACGGAGATGCGCAGTACAACCCCCTGGAACTTGAAAGCCTTATACAGGCAATGAGCAGCGAAACCGACATAGTAAATGGCTATAAAATTGAAAGAAACGACCCGCTTTACAGAAAAATAATAGGCAGACTGTATTATTATGTTACAAAAATGCTTTTCAGCTTTAAAATAAAGGATGTTGACTGTGATTTCCGACTGATGAGGCGCTCTCTTTTTGAAAATCTGGAACTTCGCTATAACAGCGGCGTAGTCTGTGTTGAAATGATAAGCAAGCTTACAATGAGGGGAGCAAGATTTGCAGAAGTTCCGGTCAATCATTATTACCGGTTAAGCGGAAAATCACAATTCTTTAATTTTAAAAGGATTTTCAATACAGGAATACACCTTCTCAAGCTCTGGTACAGAATCAAGATAAGAAAAGAATACTAAAAATTTTTTAATTTATTAATAGACATGAACATTAAAAGCAAAAAAAATAATAATCACAATTCCAAATCTGAATATCTGGCAAAATTAAAAGAAAATGAAGATAATAGTAAAGCGCAGACCCGCCCTGTAGACCTGGATGTGGTTCTTGATTTTTATAGGAAGAAAAAAGTTCTGATAACCGGCGGAGCCGGATTCATAGGAAGCAATCTGGCAATCAGGTTGTGCGGACTTGGAGCGGATGTTCTTGTAATCGACTCCCTTATTGAAGAATACGGGGGAAATATTTTTAATCTTGAGCCTGTAAAGGACAAAATCCGTCTTAATATTGCAGATGTGAGGACTTATCCGACAATGCTCTATCTTGTGAAAGGGCAGGATATCATATTCAATCTTGCGGGACAGGTAAGCCACATGGACAGCATGATAGATCCATGGACAGATCTTGAAATAAACTGCAGAAGCCAGCTTACAATACTTGAAGCGTGCAAGCATAATAATAAGGATGTGAAGATAATATATGCGGGGACAAGACAGCAGTATGGCAAACCTAATTACCTGCCGGTTGATGAAGACCATATAGTCCACCCGACTGACGTAAATGGAATAAATAAAATGGCGGGAGAGTGGTATCACATTCTTTATAATAATGTTTATGACATAAGGGCGGCTTCGATACGGCTTGTCAATACTTTCGGGCCAAGACAGTTGCTCAGGCATAACAGGCAGGGTTTTATAGGATGGTTCATCAGACAAATCCTGGAAAACAGTGAAATTAAACTTTATGGTGGCGGAGAGCAGATAAGGGATTTTAATTTCATAGACGATGTTGTTGACGCCTTTCTTATAGCGGGAGCTTCGGAGCAGGCGGATGGTAACTTCTATAATCTCGGAGGAATTGAGCCCGTCTCTCTTAAAAATCTCGTAAAAATGATGATAAAGGTCGCCGGAAGCGGCAGCTTTACGGAAATACCATTTCCTGAAGAAAGAAAAAAGATAGATATTGGTGATTTTTATTCTGATTATTCAAAAATAAAACACGAGCTGGGATGGCAGCCAAAGGTGTCTTTGCAGGAAGGGCTTGAAAAAACTTTCACTTACTACAAAAAATATAAAGAACATTACTTTTAAATTGCCAGCTTCAAATTCCTTATTTACGGAAATGAATTATTAACACGGGAAGGACGACAGATGGAAAAGATGAGTTTGTTATATGCTTTGCACCGGTCGGAAAAGTAAAGAAACCGTAAACAGCAGCGGAAAAACTTTTGCCGGAATTTAAAATAAATTATAAAATCAATTCTTAATAATATTTAATATTTAATTAATTCTGACCAGTATGAAAGTACCATTTGCAGATCTTTCCAGGCAATACAAAGCTTATAAAGCGGATTTTGACAGGATTACTTCGGAAGTCTTTGAAAAGGGTTCATTTATTTTCGGAGAGAATTGCACAGCTTTTGAGAAGGAATTTTCAGAATATACAGGAACCGGGTATGGCATAGGTGTCGGTTCCGGAACAGAAGCTCTTCATATTTCTCTTCTTGCCTGTGGAATAAAAAACGGGGATGAAGTAATAACAATTGCAAATACTGCTGTTCCCACGGTATCTGCAATAGATTTTGCAGGAGCTGTTCCTGTTTTTGTCGATATCGACGATTCCTTTAATATAAATCCTGATCTGATTGAAGAAAAAATAACCGATAAAACCCGGGTCATAATGCCTGTTCATCTTTTTGGAAATCCTTGCAATATGGAACTTATATGTTCTGTTGCAAAAAAGCACGGACTAAAAATAATCGAGGACTGTGCCCAGGCTCACGGAGCAGAATTTAATGGCAGGAAAACCGGTTCGTTCGGGGATGCCGGTTGCTTCAGTTTCTATCCTTCAAAAAATCTTGGTGCAAATGGTGATGGGGGAATGATACTCACAAGCGATGAAGAGATTGCCAAAAAAGCAAAGCTTCTGAGATACTATGGTTTTAAAGACAGATATAATAGCATTATTCGGGGATTTAACAGCCGTCTTGATGAAATACAGGCGGCGCTACTGCGTTTTAAGCTTTCAAAGCTTGAAATATGGACCAGGAGAAGAATTCATATAGCAGAAAAATACCTGGAGGGCCTGGCAGGACTGCCTTTAAGACTGCCCCTGATCTCACCTGCTTCAAGGCATGTTTTCCACCTGTTTGTCATACAGCTCGAAAATCAGGATGTAAGGAACAGGCTTATAAAATATCTTTCTGAAAAAGAAATCACAACTCTTATACATTATCCGGTAGCAATACATCTTCAGCCGGCATACAAATATCTGGGATATAAAGAGGGAAGTCTTCCTGTTACAGAGAATGCTGTTGCTACAATCATGTCGCTTCCCATATTTCCCGAAATGGAAGAGGCAGAACAGGAATATGTAATAGAAAACATCAGAAGTTTCTTTAATTATTCTTAATTGTGGTATATTGTTACAAATATTAATTAACGTTAGGCAAGTCTAACAAATCAGGAATTAACTTTTTGTTTTTTTATAATATATCTTATTTGCAGGTTAATCCGGGCATCCCGGCAATAGAACATAACAGGCAGTAACTTTTTATAAAAATTAAATAATAATCTTGAGAAGAAGGAGCAAAATTGATCGAGGGAGTAAAAATCAAAAAATTAAAAGTTGTTTCTGATGAAAGAGGCAGACTTATGGAAATGCTCAGGGCTGATGATGATCTTTTCATCAAATTTGGCCAGGCATACATGACCACAGCTTACCCCGGTGTGGTTAAAGGCTGGCATTATCACAAAATCCAGACCGACTCCTTTATTGTTGTAAAAGGCATGATGAAAGTTGTCCTTTATGATTCAAGAAAAGACTCTCCTACTTTTGAGGAAATAAATGAATTTTTCCTGGGTGAATATAATCCTATCCTTCTCCAGATCCCCAATTATGTTTTTCACGGGTTCAAATGCATAAGCGAGACTGAAGCAATGTGCATAAATCTTCCCACAGAAACATATAATTATGATGAACCGGATGAATTCAGGGTAGCTCCTCACAGCGGTGAGATACCATACAACTGGGACAGAAAAGACGGATAATATTTAAGTTCATGTAATATTTATTTATATTATAATTTCTGCAATTATAATGTTTATATGATTAGCCTGTTTCAGGCAGGAATGTATAAAATGAGGTAGACCGGGCTGATCATTAAGCGGTTATTAAAAAAATAAAAAATTTTTGGAGGAGTCTTGAAAGAAAGAAACTTTAAAACATTACTTGTCACAGGCGGTGCCGGTTTTATAGGAAGTAACTTTATTCATTATATGATTGAAAAATATCCTGAATATAAAATCATAAACCTTGACAAGCTTACATACGCAGGAAATCTTGAGAATCTCAGAGATGTTGAAAATAATCCCAACTATAGTTTTGTAAAAGGAGATATCGCAGATGCTGTTATAGTAGAAAAAATCTTCTCTGAAAATAATGTGGATGTTGTTATCAATTTTGCAGCGGAATCCCATGTAGACAGATCCATAGATAATCCCGGAGTTTTTATACAGACAGATGTGTATGGTACCTTTGTGCTACTTGAAGCAGTAAGAAAGCATAATTCAAAGTTATTTTTCCAGATAAGCACGGATGAAGTATATGGCTCAATTCTTGACGGTTCCTTCAAAGAAACAGATCCTCTTCTTCCCAACAGTCCGTATTCGGCTTCAAAAGCCGGTGCAGAAATGATTGTCAGATCATTTTATAAAACATTTGGTACGCCTGTAATGGTTACAAGGACTTCAAACAATTTCGGTCCTTATCAGTATCCCGAAAAGCTTATTCCTTTGTTTGTCACCAATCTTATTGATAATATAAAGGTTCCTCTTTACGGAGACGGAATGAACGTGAGGGACTGGATTTATGTAGATGATAACTGCGCCGCTCTTGATGTTGCTCTGCACAAAGGCAGAATAGGGGAAATATATAACATAGGCGCCGGAAACGAGAAACCGAATATATGGATTACCAAAAAAATAATAGAACTTACAGGCAAAGATGAATCAATGATTAAGCCTGTTGCAGACAGACTGGGTCATGACAGGCGTTATTCAGTGGACTGTTCCAAAATAAAAAGTGAACTTGGCTGGGAATGCAGATATGATTTTGAAGAAGCTCTTAAGAAGACAGTTGACTGGTATAAAGAAAATGAATCATGGTGGAGACCGCTGAAAAAATAATAGAGTCTGCTTTTTAAAAAAACAAATTTAAGATTATTTTTAATCCGGGTAATTTCCTTTTGGACTTACAACTATTGTAAGTAGATTTCTGTTTTTTTAGCTGTAGATATTAATGGAACCTGATATTCTCCAGCCCCTAAAATTAATATCTTTTTCATACTTTTATTGTTTTTGGAAAATAATACAATTTTTATAACTTTAGTTTTTATATTGTATTTATAATAACCTAATAATAATATACTTAATAATTTTTTATAAATGAGCATTTTATAAAATAGCGTATATTTATTGTGATAATAACTATTAATATATTAAATAAAATTACCAAATGAAGATTTTTAGAAAAATAAAGAATATTATTTTAATTGAAGATGATTTGCTTCCGGAGAACAATGAATGTAAATTCTTTTTTATAGAAGAAATAAAACCATTGGCTAATGGGAAA
>DUQM01000069.1 GCA_012837825.1 Actinomycetota bacterium
CCCGGAAACACAGGTTCTTTAAGGTGTTTTACCATAAGAAAAGCGATGAAGGTTCCTATAATAGATATGAACAGAAGGACAAACGGGGTGTTTCTTTTGTCAAAATATTCTGCAACAAATCCCATTAAAGGCTGTATTATAAGGCTGCCTGCAATTCCCATTGCCACCGTAAAGCCTGAAGCAGTTGCGGATGCCTGCGGATTTTCCCTCACGGATATCGCTGCAGCAAGAGGATATATTCCTGAAACCCCTATTGCAACCATAATGATAAATATTATTTTTACATATATATTGGGTACAGTCCCGTAAAAAACAAGTCCTATCGAACTGAGCAGCCCGCCATAAAAAAGCAGCCTTGCTTCGCTGAAATATTTGAGCATTTTTGATATGAGCTGTAACCCCACAAAAGTAAAAAACCAGTAGATTGAAACAAATATTGAGCTTAAAAAAATAGGGACATCAAATGATGTAAAATAAGTGGTAAGCCAGGCAGATGAGCCTACCATAACACAGGCAAATAAAGTCAGGGTTACTGCAGACAGAACAGTTGCTTTTTTAAAAATAGTTCTGAAACCTTTATATGCATAAGTGCATTCCAGTCCATCATTGTTTAGATCCGTATTAATAATTTTCTCTTTGCAGTCACTCTTGTTCATCGCTTCATCATGTTCAATGTCATTAATGTTTTTTATGGTATTTCTGTTTCTTTCGTCAGCCGCCATATTGCGGGCCCGGTAACTTTCATGACCTGAAATAAAACCTGAAGTTTCTATATTCAGTCCGGCTTTCATATATTTTCTTTTTTCTTCTTTTCTGAAAGTAAAGTAAAAAACCACAAACATTACCCCGAATACCGCAGCAAGAAAAACAAAGAGAATCCTTGGAGACAGCTTCAGGTAAAAAAGAAGGCTTACTAAAAGAGGGCCGAAAAGAGTTGAAAAATAGTAGAACTTGTCAAGATTTACATATATCTCTGAATAATTTTCACTAAAATCCATAAAAACAGCTGAATATGATCCGGGCCAGACGAAATTATATCCGATATTGACAATGATCACTGTTATTATAAGAGAAAAAAAGCTCTGGCAGACAGCAAAATATGAAAAACCAAAAAATGTAACCAAAAATGAAAAAAGAAGAATCCTCCTGAAAGGATAGCGATCGCAGACTCTTCCGGCTATTATATTTGATATAATTGCAATCAGAGAGCCTCCGAAAAAAACAAGTCCTATTTTATCAAATCCTACTCCGAATGTTGTGGAGAAATAAGGATAAAGCGGATCGAAAATCGGAACGGTAAATCCAAGCATTGAATAAGCAATATATAATAGCCTTAAATTGTATCTCTGCTGCATAGTTTCCTGTTAAAAATCAATGTTTTAAAAATCTGTCCTTGAAAAAACATCAGCTGACAGGTCTGCAAATTCTTTTTTTATATAATGCCGGTAGCCAAGTGAGGCAACCATTGCCGCATTGTCCATACAGAGAAAAACAGGAGGGATATATACAGCAATATTATTTTTCCTTCCCTCCGCTTCAAACTGCTCCCGAAGCCTTGAATTGGCTGCAACCCCGCCGCTTACAAGTATTTTATCTGTTTTATAGTCTCTGGCGGCTCTTATGGTTTTTGCCACAAGGGCATCAACTGCTGCTGCCTGAAAACTTGCGGAAATATCACTAAGGTTCTCTTCCTTTAGCATATCAGGATTTTTTTTGGTCAGATATATAAGAGCTGTTTTGATACCGCTGAAGCTGAAATTATAGTCTCCGCTCTGTGTCATTGGTCTTGTAAAGTTTACAAACTCAGGATTTCCGTTTTTTGCAATCCTGTCTATTGCCGGTCCGCCCGGATATCCAAGGCCCAGATAGCGCGCAATCTTGTCATATGCTTCCCCGACTGCATCATCAACGGTATGCCCTATTTCCTTTATATTGAACTCTTCATCCATTATATAAAGGCTTGAGTGCCCCCCGGACACAATAAGACTAATTGCTTTGCCTTTTATTTCAGGGTTTGCAAGAATATTTGCAAAAATGTGAGCTTTAAGATGATTGACAGTGATAAGTGGAATATTTTTAAAATAACAGAAAGCCTTTGCCGCCCCTACTCCGACAAGCAGTGAGCCAAGAAGACCGGGACGATTGGTAACACTCACGGCGTTTATCCGGGAGCTGGTTATATCTGCCTTTAGCAGAGCTTCTTTAATTACAATATCTATCATCTCAAGGTGTTTTCTTGAAGCTATCTCCGGAACCACTCCCCCATACTTCTCATGTATTTCATTTTGGGAAGAAACCACATTTGAGAGTATCTCGTTTCCGTTCCGAACTACTGAAGCACAGGTGTCGTCACAAGAAGTTTCCACTCCCAGGATATATACATCCTGTTTGCTTTCATTAATTTTTATTTCTTTTCCTTCTGCCATTTTTTAAAGATTTTTTGTTTTAAATCATTTTCCAAACGGTATAAAATCCCGGACATAAAAAGGTGCTATATTTTTGTCCCCTGTCCCGGTCAGCGCCCTGAAAAAAGCAAGGCGGCTTATATGTTCTGCTCTGGTGTATCTATTGTTTTTCTCAATAATGATTTTTATATTATCTGTATCTGACAGCCTTGCCATGAGTTCTTCAAAGATGGAACTGTAGGAGAAAAAGGCATTTCCGGTCAGTGTGCAATCAATAGCTTCAAGCTTTTTAACTGCGGGTTTTCCTGTTTTATTGTCATAAGGTTTTTCTGCAAACAGGCTCCGGTACATTGAACAGGTATACTGTTTTAATCTCTTAAGCTGAACCAGCAGCTGAAAGAATCTTTCCACGAATTCATTCTTGTTAATAAGAATATTTTTATCATATAATTTCTTAATTAAAATATTCCTGCCTTCTTCAGCAGAAATAAAAATTACATTCTGATTAAGGAATTCATTAAAGATATCTTTTATGCTAACTGCTGTCGGTTCTCTTTCCAAAACAACTGCTTCATATACTGAAAAGAAAATTTCATGATTTCTGACATCCATCAGCGGAATAATAATTGCTCTTCCGCCTCTGTCAATTCTTTTTTTTATCTTTTTTATGTTCTTAAAAAGAGATGAAAAAGCAAAAACATCCAGGGCATTGAACCCGAATGCGTCCTTTCCTGAAAGCATTGAAAATGTTTTAACGATACTTATACCTATTCTTGAACCGGTAAAATCACCGGGACCCAGATTTACAGCAAAAAGATCAATATCATGTATGCCGAATGGCAGGTTCATAAAGGCTTTATCTATATTGCCGATGATATTTTGCATATGCTTCAGGCTTCTGTAATCATTTACAAATGACAGAATATCATTGCCATCACTTATACATATGCTTAAATTTTTTGATGTGCTGTCTATCGCTAATATTTTCATATACAATTTTTAAGACCGGTTTTTAATAAAGTAATTTTTCTGTCCCAGTATTTGTTTTCTGAATTAAAAGTTATTTTTCTGTGCTGTTTCTCACTATATTCCAAATCACTGTTTTGTTTCTCATCAATAATGTATTCGAACTTTATCTCAAGAAAATCTTTAAGGATTCCTTCCTTCAGTCTTCCTGCCCATTCGATAAGAACAATATAGTCTTCATTATAAATATAGTCTTCAAGACCTATTCCGGAAATATCATTGATTTCATCAATCCTGTAAAGGTCGCAATGCACGATTCCGACAGGTTTTTTATTTTTCCTGCAGTCATATATATTTATAAGGGTAAAGCTGGGGCTTGAAACCGGCTGTTTTGAGTTTAAGCTCTGCGCTATACCGGAAATAAATGTTGTCTTCCCTCCGCCAAGTTCGCCCGAAAGAAGAATTATATCCCCTTTATCCGTAAGGGATGCAAGTTTCCCTCCTATTTCTTTTGTATTTTCAGCTGATTGGGATTTGCAGACCAGTTCCACTAAAAAAGCTCCATCTGATCCGAAGTTTTATTTTCAGGCTTATCTTCATTTAAAGCCGGAACCCTACCGGGTGATTCTTCTTTATCAGAAATCTTTTCTGAAACGGAAATTCCTTCTTTTGAATAATTTTCCATTGATGGCACCGACCTGTCTGCATCCGGGGAAGACTCGACAGAAAGTTCATTTTCCGTCTGTTTCCCCTCGGTAACCTGTATCACCTTTTTAATTCTCAGGAAATCGCTTTTAAGCAATTCCATTCTTGAGGGAGTATACAAAACAGCTGCCGGGTGGTTTATAGGCATTACATAACGACCGTCTATCTTAAAAACTCTTCCCCTTAATCCTGTTATGCTTTTATCCGTCTTGAGTATCAGCTGTGTTGAGTGCCTCCCAAGAGGACATATTATTTCAGGATTGATTATCTGTATCTGTCTGAAAAGATAGTTCATGCAATTATTTATTTCCTCCAACTGCGGATCCCTGTTTTTAGGGGGCCTGCACTTTAAAACATTGGCAATAAAAACATTTTTCCTTTCAAAGCCTATCATTGAAAGAAGTTCATCCAGTATCCTGCCTGCCTGTCCGACAAAAGGTTTGCCCTGAATGTCTTCATTTCTGCCAGGAGCCTCCCCGATAAACATTATCTTTGAATCAGCGCTGCCGCTTCCAAAAACAAAATTAATCCTGCTTTCTCCAAGACTGCAGTTTTTGCAATCTTTTATTTCATAAAAAAACTTCTTAAGTTCTTCTCTTTTTTCAGAAAATCTCTGCATAGCTAATTATTTTAATGATAAATTCTTAATTTTTAAGTATAATAACATAAAATCGCAAGTTAAATTAACAATTTAGATTATAAAAACCGATATTATTCTTTCAGTTGATTGTCAGATATGATTAAAAAATCTTTTTTAAAATCAGTATGTTCAGAAGCGGCAAAGATTTTGGTTTTATGCATACTTATTACAGTGTTTCCTTCATTATATGCCTGTAGTGAAAAACCTATGGAAATACAGGATATAATATTAAGTAAAAATGTTGATGCAAACAACAATCCGACAGAAGAATCCAATATATTTGCCAGTGGAACAAAAGAGATTTTTCTTGTAATAAAATTAACCGATATGAAAGCCACGGATAATATCACCGCAAAATGGACCTTTCTTGATGAGGATATTGAAATTGACAGCAAGACATTCAATCCCGAGAAAAAATTTTCAGGTAGTCATGTTTTTAAGATAAAGATTTCACAGGGATTTCCTTTTGGCAATTATGAAGTCAGGATCTTCCTTAACGGCAGGGAACTAAAAACGATACCCTTTAAGGTGGAGTAGAAAAAATAATCCGGGTATTTTTATTTCCTTTTCAGCCGGTTTTTATAATAAAAATTATTTATTCCTGGTCTTTGGATTTTTTAAATCTTCAGGTTTTAAAAATATTAAGAATGAAGCTGTCTTAAAATCTTACAGATATTTTTTATACCATTTAATGATACAGGCAAGCGCTTCAGCTTTGGTCGGTTCGGCTAACAGTCCGTGCTCTCCGTGTTCAAAAACTTCCAGTTTTTTGATATCGCCTGCTTTTTCAAAAAGCAGCCCGGCATGTTCTTCCCACGGAACTATTTTATCTTTTTTGCCCGCCATCAAAAGAATCGGCTTTGGCGATATTCTGTCGACAACATCTATCGGCCTGAGTTGTATTATTGAATTTACTGACGCAAGTTCAACATAGTAAGTGAATTCGTGATCCGTAAAGCGGTTCTTGAGAACATCTATTAGGTCAAGATATCTCTGCTCGTAATTAAGAGCATCTTTCATTTTTACCAGATTTGACCTGCCGTAAACAGCCTGTCTCCTGTTGTCTTCTTCCAATACATCCAGAAATTCCCTGAATTTTTTCACACCGCGGTTCCTGGACCAGTTATTTTGAAGCCATTCAAATCCATCCGCAATAGGAGAAAGTGAAACAATGCATCTGGAAATTTTTTCAAGAGCAGCTGCAGCAATCACGTTTGCGCCACCCATGCTTTCTCCAAAAAGCCCTATCCTCTCGGGATCAATACCGGGATAGGCTGAACAAAAATGTATGGCGGAAATCAAGTCCTGCCGCCAGTCTGTGGCGCAAAGCATTCGTCCAAGAGGGTATTGAGAATAACCGCAACCCCTGCAGTCAAATCTCAGCGATGCAAATCCTTCTTTTGCAAGTTTTCCGGCCAATAAAATAAAATCGCCAAACTCATTGCGTCCGGCTCCGTATCCGTGAGACATTATTACAACCGGAAGTTTTTCTTCTTCATTTTCCCTGCATGGCAGGCTTAACGTCCCGGCTATCTTAAAACCATCACTGTAAAAAATAATTTCTTTTTCCAAAAAGCAATCCTTTGTCATCAGTCAATATGAAAAACTTCTTCCAGATTTTTAATTTCAGGACCTACTATATTTTCATCACTTTTTACAAAATACTTGTCCATCGCTTTTTGCCATCTTGCCCAGACATCAGTTGTTGCTATCCATGCAGCTCCTTTTTCAAGGTTGTCATTCTCAAGGTAGGCAAAGCAAGTACCGTCTTCCCTGAAAAAAATCGAATAGTTGCAGTAGCCGGCTTTTTTAAGCGCATCAGCCATATCAGGCCATATCTCATCATGGTCTTTTTTATACTGTTCCTTAAGTTCCGGTTTTATCTTCCATATCATCCCGTATCGTGCCATATGTCCCTCCGAATTATTATTTAAATATAAGATCCGTTATCATATCCATATTATCAGTAAATTTATATCCTTTAAGATTATTGTCTATTTCTTTTTCATACTCAAGAAGTTTTTCAGCCATTTTCTGAAATTTCCACATAAGCTTTACTCCGAGTTCAAGCGACTTTTTTCTGTCATCCCTGGGAGCAATAATGTCAATGGCGCACCAGCCGTCATAACTGGTTTTGTTAAGATAATAAAAGAATTCAAGTATTTCCCAGAAGTTAACCGTTCCGAAAATCATGTCCGGATCAGCATCTTTGTAATTTTCATTTATATGTACCTGTATAAGCTTTTTCCAGTGATCCAGTAAAATTACAGATTCGCCTATTCCTTCAGATGCCTGAAGTGCATGTCCTATATCAAGGGCGCAACCTACATTTTCCAGACCAACTTCATTTACAAAAGCCATTGCCTTGCCGGTATCTCCGATAAACTGTTTTTGTCTTGGATCTTTTAACTTTGCTTCTATGGCTATTTTCAAATCTTTTGCGTATTCCCCTATTTCCCTCACCGTTTCCACCATATACTTCCAGGAGGCAAGATAATCTGTCTGAAAAACATAGTCATAGCCATCATGGGCCGGCCATAATAAAACGCTCTCTGCTTTTACCGCCTTTGCAAAATCAATTGCATCTTTGAAAAGCTTTACTGCTTCTTTTCTTATTTTTGCATCATTATTGCAGAATGTTCCGTGCTTCCATTTTCTGTCCCCCCAGCTTTCAACCGCAAGATTTGACACCTTCAGTCCGAAATTTTCAACTTTTTTTACAAGCTTATCCGGATCTTCAGGAAGCGGCGGAGTCGGATAAAAAGTAAAAACACCTGTCAGTCCATTTATTTTTGACATTATTTCAAGCTGTTCATCTACGGTAAAAGGCTCAAAATAACCACCGGGAACATATCTTTCACTATAAGTGCCAAGACACCATAGATGCGCATCAACTTTAAGTTTCATGGAGATTCTCCTTTTTTAAAATTATAAAATCCTGATATATTTATCGTAAACCGTATCCCATTTTGCTTTTTCGCTGCCGGCAGGTTCATATCTTTTTATATCTGCTGAATCTATGCATAACTGCCTGCCCTCTTCCACGCTTTTTATTTCCCCATTACCTATCATCTGCGCAATAAGATTGCCAACGGCAGTTGTTTCTGTTGGTCCTGCAGCAACCATCACCCCTAAAGCATCCGCTATCCACTGACATAAAAGCCTGTTATTGGTTCCTCCCCCAACAAGCTGCATGAGCTCTACTTTTCTGCCGGTCAGATTTTCCAGCCTGCCGACATTATACCTGATTTTTAAAACAAGGCTTTCGTAGAAACATCTCGCAACCGAGCCGATACCTGAAGGTATTTTCTGCCCTTTTTCCTTGCAGTATTCTGCAATAACTTTTGGCATGTCAGGAGAAGGAGGAAGGAATACAGAATCATCTACATCTATAAAAGACCGGAATGCTTCCGCACGGGGAAACATTTCATCGATTTCCGGCCAGGCAATATTTCTTCCTTCATCTTTTCTCCACTTCTCCATACACTGCTGTATTATCCAGAGCCCATTAATGTTTTTTGATAAAAGGTTTCTTCCTTCTACGCCTCCTTCGTTTGCAAATCCGGAAGAATATACATCTTCGTTTACTATAGGCTTTTCTGTTTCCATGCCTTGTACAAGCCAGGTTCCCATACTCACAAAACACCAGTTTTTATTTTTATCAATTACAGGAATTCCGGTAACTGCCGAAGCTGTATCATGTGATACGGACGCAATTACGCTTATGGGTTTTATATCCAGTTCCTCTGCTATGTCCTTCTGTATATTCCCGATTTTTGTACCGGGCTGAACCACCTCAGGAAAAAGGTTTTCGCTTATTCCAAGAAATTCAAGTATCTCTCTGCTCCAGGTTTTGTTCCTTAGATCATATACTATGGAAGTAGTAGCTTCGGTAAATTCATTGAACATCATTCCTGTCAGGAAATAATTGAAAATATCAGGAATCATAAGAAATTTATCAGCTATTTTCAGAATGGGAGAATTACTTAGTTTCAAATCATAAAAATGATATATTCCCATAATATCAAGTATCAGCCCTCCGGTAAGCATGAATAGCTTCTTTCTTGTATATCCTTCGTTTTCCATTATCCTGGCAGCTTCTGATCTTGCACTATCTCTGTAATGCTGAGGATTTGAAATCATCTTTCCGTTTTTATCAAAAAGCGCAAAATCTACCCCCCATGTATCTATTCCAAGCGATTCAATATTTTTATAATTTTTCTTTGAGGCAATAATGCCTTCTTTTAATTCAGAAAAAAGGCGCAGTATATCCCAGTACAGTGTACCTGAAGCATAAACAGGCCGATTTTCAAATCTGTGAACTGCTTCCAGGTCAAACCTGCTACCGTCATACCGGGCAATTATTGCCCTGCCATTGCTTGCCCCGTAATCAAAAACAAGATAATTTTTTTCAGCCATAATTCCCGATCCCTGCCATATCTATAAAATAATAAATACTGTCATCCGGTAAAAATTGTTAATATAGCTGCAATCTGCGCCTGTTTCTAATTGCATCCAGAGAAATTGCAAATACAAGCAAAGCACCTTTCACAACAATTCTCAGGTAAACAGGCACATCCAGCATAACCATTCCGTTGGAAATAGACCCAATTATAAGAAGGGCTATAAAGACTCCGAGAAAATTGCCTTTTCCTCCTCCGACCGCAACACCGCCAAGTACAACAATAGTCAGTACTTCAAGTTCAGCACCGTCACCATATTCAGGTCTTCCCGAACCAAGCTGCGATATAAGGACAAGTCCTGCAAAAGCAGCAAAAAATCCTGAAATTACATATGTGATTATTTTTATCCGATCAACCTTTATGCCTGCCAGGCGTGCAAGATTCTCATTTCCGCCAATTGTATAAATATCCCTGCCGAACCTTGTAAATTTCAGTATGAGGGAAAGAATGACAAATATGACCACTATATAGATTGTCGTATATGGAATGACATTTCCCAGAAACTTTCTACCAAGGTTCACAATGAAATCATTATAGATTCTCGGATTAAGTTTCGCCCAGAAATAGCATATTCCCCTTATTGTAGCCAGCGTGCCCAAAGTCGTGATAATGGGGTTTATGCCAACCTTGGTTATGATAAGTCCGTTAATTAGCCCCAGAACACTTCCCATTACAAGCGCAAGTATTACAACCACAGGTGTAGGAATTGCCCCGGCATCCATCAATAATACTGCTGAAACTATTCCTGCAAGTCCGGCAACGGAACCTATTGACAGATCAAACCCTCCTGAAATCATAACAATCGTTATCCCGGCCGCCATAATCCCATAAACAGCAAAGTTATTAAAAATCCCCTTAAAATTTACAATTGTCAGGAAATTATCATTTGAAACGGCAAAAATAACTACCATAATTATATATAGTATAATTAATGACGGCGTAGGGGTTTTTGTCTGGGTGAATATGCCAAGGGCTTTTTTAAATACATTTCTGTTTTTTGAATTCTTAGCCTCCAAATTATTCATTAATCCTCCATTTATGCTAAAAATATATTATTTTAAACTCTTCGCAGCGCCCTGCTTTGTCTTATCTCATAAGTGGCTACTACAAGAATCAGAACGATGCCTCTTACGATCTGGATATAAAAATACATGATATTAAGCATTGTAAGCCCATTATAAAGAACGCTGAGAATAAGAACTCCTGCCAGTGTCCCAAGTATCTGTCCTTTGCCACCGCTTAAAGCAGTGCCTCCAAGTATTACTGCCGAAACAACCGTTAGCTCAAGACCCTGTCCGTGCTGGGGCATTCCCACTGCCGACAGTGATGTAAGCATCAGTCCTCCAAGCGATGCAGCCGCCCCGCAGAATATAAATAATAAAAATTTTATTCCTCTTACATTTGTACCTGAAAGATATGATGCCATTGGATTAACGCCGATTGCGTAAATTCTTCTGCCTACCTTGCTTCTGTTCATTATTATATAAGTAACAATAATGACGATTATGAATAAAACAATCGGGAAGGGGATGTATTTAAATATTGTCCCTCTGCCAAGATAATCAATGACAGGATTAAAAGCCAGCATTGATTCCCCGTTTGAAAGCGTATAACCTATTCCTCTCCATATAGACATTGTACCTATAGTGGCAATTATTGAATTGACTCCCAGTCTTGTAACTATAAAACCATTAAAAACTCCCATTAATGTCCCTGCTGCAAGGCAGATCAATACCACCAGAACGCCGTTTATACCTTTACTTAAAAGGAGTGCTGCCAGACAACCGGTAAGTCCGATATTGCCACCTATGGAAAAATCTATTTCACCCGTTATGAGAAGCATCGTAAGGACACATGCAATAATTCCGACATATGAAATATTGCTTAACATTGGAATAAGATTTAAAACTGAAAAGAAAAACTGTTGTCCGAATTTAATCTGGCTGGTTATGCCAAAAAACGCGATAATTATTACCAGCACTATAAAAAGCATTAAAGTATTGCTTATACCGACTTTTTTCTTCTCCTGTTTTGATTCTTGAAAGCTGGTTTCAGCCATTTTTTCCTCCTATATTATATACAGGCTGCACTTAATAATTTTTCTTCGGTAGCTTCTTTTTTGGAATATTCTTCCGTAAATCTACCCTTGCTCATAACTAATATCCTGTCTGCAATGGATAAAATCTCCGGCAACTCCGAGCTTACCATTATTATAGCTGCGCCTTTTTCACACAAGTCCTGCATAAGTTTGTATATTTCAATCTTTGCACCTACATCTATTCCTCTTGTCGGTTCATTAAGAATAATTACTTCCGAACCACTTTCCAGCCACCTTGCCAGCACAACTTTCTGCTGATTGCCTCCGGAAAGACTGTTTACTTCAGTATCTATTCCGGGAGTCTTTATGTTTAAATCATTAACCCATTTTTCCGCTTTCCGGGCTTCTATTCTTTTATTTATTAGAAAACTTTTTCCAAGTTCATTTATATTTGCAAGAGTTATATTCTCCTTAACTCCGAGAGCAAGCGCAAGACCTTCTATTTTTCTGTCAAGAGGAACAAGTCCGATTTTGTTGTCTCTTGCTTTTCTTGGACTTTTCATACTTACTTTTTCACCTTTAATAAAAATTTCGCCGCTTATTATAGGATTTGCACCAAAAAGCGCCTTTACAAGCGAAGTCCTTCCGGAACCAAGCAATCCGAAAATGCCAAGTATCTCCCCTTTTCTTAATTCAAATGATATGTCCTTTAATCCCTCTGCATTCATTCCCTTTACTTCCATAACAACCTCGGTTATGGGAACCTCTCTTTTAGGATACATTTCTTTAATATCTCTTCCGACCATAAGAGATACAAGTTCATTTGCATTTGTTTCACCGGTAACAAGAGTTTTTACTTTTTTCCCATCTCTTAAAACAGTTACCCTGTCTGTAATTTCGAATATTTCTTTCAACCTGTGAGAAATATAAATAATTGAAACACCTTTTTCTTTTAAAGTTCCTATTATCCTGAAGAGAGATTTAGTATCATCTTCGCTTAAAGCAGCAGTCGGTTCATCCATAACAAGTATCTTTGCTTCTTTCGATAAAGCTTTTGCTATTTCAACTACCTGTTTCTCTGAAACACTTAAATCTTCCATCACTGCTTTTGGATTTAAATCCACATTTAATGATTCAAGAATTATTTTTGATTTTTTAACCATCGATTTCCAGTCAACTATCTTTAGACCGGTTTTAACAAGCTGCTCTCCAATAAAAATATTTTCAGCAACTGTGAGATTATTTAAAGTATTGAGTTCCTGGTAAATAACCCTGATACCCGAGGCCATTGCCTCGCCAGGGTTATTTATTTCAAATTTTTGACCATCTATAAATATCTCTCCGTCATCTTTTATGTAATTTCCTGCAAGAATCTTTATAAGGGTGGACTTTCCTGCACCGTTTTCACCAAGTATTCCCAGCACTTCTCCCTTTTTTAAATCAATCGAAACATTATCAAGGGCAAGAACTCCCGGAAACTGCTTGGTTATCTTTTCCATTTTCAAAACAATATTATTTTCTGTCACTTCTCACCACCTGTTAAAATCAAATAAGGAGGTTAAGGCATTTATCCATGCCTTAGCCTCCTCTTAAATTAGTTAACTATTTAGGAATATAGTATCCATTTTGTTTATTTTGCCGGATAGAATTGATCAATATTGTCTACTGTAATAACTTCATTTTCAACATAAATAAATGGAGGAACAAGCGCACCATTCATTAATGCTACAGAAGCAGGAATCAGATACTCGCCATATTTTTCAGGGAAATATGCAACTGATCCATCAGTAAGACCGTCTCTTAACTGCTGCTGGCCTGTTTCATCACAACCCTGGGTAACAACTATCCATTTTTCAGGATCCCATCTGCCTGCAGTCTGAACAGCCGCAATACAGCCTGACATGGTCTGCTCATTAACGGATGTTAATACCGCATTTTCAATATCAGGATTAGCTGAAAGAATATCAGTTAAAGCCTGATTAGCCTGTTCAGCTTCACCGGCTCCACCATCACCTCTGATTGTCATCGGATCAATCTTATCTGCTCCATATTTGTCAGCAAATGCCTGATAAAAGCCTTCTGAACGAAGCATAACCACTTCTCCGCCCGATGGCATCTGCATAAGTATTATCTTATCAATTGTATCTATTCCACCTGCTGCTTCAACAAGTTCGATTGCTTTCTCACCTGCCATATATGCAACCTGGAAATTATTTACACCCATGAAAGGAGCACCTGGCGTTGGAACATCAACAGCAATAATAGGGATGTTGGCAGCTCCGAATTTATTTGAAATAATACTGTTTACTTTTGAATCAAACTGGAAGTTAATATACACATTAGGTTTCTTTGCAAGCAGAATATCAGCGTTCTGAAGGCCCATTGTCGCATCATACTGGTTGTCTGCATAATAAAGCTTATTTGGATCGCCTCCTGCAAATTTCCACTGATCCTGTACGTTCTGCCATACTGATTCACAGAATGGTATTCCGCCCATTATGTTTGTAAAAGCAAGAGAATAGTTTGCCGCAAGTTTTTCAGGCCATTCTTTATTTGCTTTTGCATATTCTCTCAGTTGCTCATAAAGAGCATATCCGCTTTCTGATTCAGCAACGGTCTTATCAGTTGCTGCCTGTGAAGTTTTACAGCCCGGCATTATACTGAAAGTTGCAATCAGTACTGCTGCCAGAACGAGAATAAGTATTAATTTTGTTTTTGGCATCTTAACATCCTTCCTTTTTTAATGATTTTTTGTTTTCTTCCGGAAACCTTATCAGTTGATAATTGCAAAAACGGTTAGAGAGAAATAAAGTAAGAATTTTTTTAAATCAACCTCCTTCCCTTTAAAAAAAGTTTAGCCAAATATTATAAATAAAAAGTTAATTAGAATATTTTTTTAAAAAAATAATAACTTCTGCTTCCAATATATTTAGCGTTTTTAAAACGGAGATCTATAAAAACGATTTTTTGAACGATATCAATTTACATTAATATGCTTGTTTTGTCAATTAATAATTAATATAAACCGGACTTTTAGCGTGAAGCAATCATAAAAAAATCAAAGTTTTTTTAATCTTCCGATACACTTTTTATATAAAAACAAAATTCAGATCGGGTTTAAATCAGACCTTTTTGTTTATAGAATTTTTCTGCCTCTTTCAGAATTTTTTCTATTTCACTGTCCTGCTTTTCAGTTAAAGGAAGAGGTTTGTGAGTGGAAATAATTTCCTCATATCTCTGTTTTGCCTTGTCTGTAACTGTTTTTCTGCCGCTTTCAACCCATTCCTTGTAAGAAGTTTTATCGAATATTTTTGGCATGTAATCTTCAGATTTCCAGTAATTCCTTGTCTGCTTTGCCGAGAGAAAAGTTCCTGAGGCTCCTACTTTTTTTATCGTGTCAAGCCCTATTGTGTCATCATTTACATCAAATCCCTCGATTACTCTTCCTATGGTGTTTGCAATGTCATCATCTATTATTGCAAGAATAGGATTATAGGCAAGTTCAGCAGTAACCCCGCCATGAAGAACTATAAGATTAGCCCCTGAAAGAGCAGAAGACATGGCAAGAGGCAGTTTCTCAGCCCCAAGCTGATAATCTATGACCTTTGCATTGGAAAATGCCGAACCTGTATTATTAATAGGTATCTTGTAATATGAATGCCATATCTGGTTGAATGCCATCTGATGGAGAGATGTTGCCGCTGTTCCGAAATTCAAATCCCCTGTAGCCATGTTCATTGCCGTTACAAAATTATTTGCAATCACCCCAGAGCCCGGCCTTATACACTGAAGCAAAACTATTATTGCAAGAAGTTCTGCATTATGACTTACAGAAGCGCCTGCAATGGTTATCGGATGAGAACCTCCCATTATCGAGCCTGAAGCAATATATATGGGAAAGCCGGCTTCAAGATAATGAAAGGCTGCTTTACAGGGATCCTCTGCAAGCGAAAGGGGGGCTGCGCCTTCAACGCATCCCATTATCTGTGCATCGCATGCCTGCGCAATCATTGTTTCCCAGATATATGAATATGTGGGCTGGGCTCCCCTTGAAGGTTTGGATGAGAATCTGTGCCTCTGGGCGCAGGAAACAGGGCATGACATAGCCGGGGGAACACCCTCTATTTCGAAATATGGCGTGTATGAAGGAAATGCATTGACCGAATCAAGAGCATCCGAAACAATTACCCCGAGATTGTTCTGTTCAAGAGTAGGCATGGTGACTGTTCCCGTATCAATATCCACATACCTTGCACCTGCCGAGTTAAAAAAATAAAGAGTGTTTCCGCCGAATCTCAGACTTTTTTCCGGATCCCTTGCTTTTAAATAAAAACTTGATGGAGTTTTAAAAATAGCCCATTCAGTCAGGCTGGCAGGTATTTTTGCATTCATGGCACTGTAATCAATCTTACAGCCATGTTCTTCAAGCAGCTTGAGCGCTTTTTCTGATTCAAATTTAAAACCTACTTCCTCAAGTACATTTAAAGAAGCTGTGTGTATCTGTTCAACCTGGCTATCGGTAAGAATTTTTAATGGTTCAAAGTTTCTTTTAAAACCTTTTTGCATTTTTCTCTCCTTAATTAAAATTTACTTGATGCCAAGAAGGCTTTTTGCAACTTTTACTCCGTCAGGCGCAGTTGCGCCATATCCGTCCGCTTCTATTGAATCTGCAAACTCTTGGTTTATCGGAGAACCTCCTATTATGACTTTGACTTTGTCCCTTAATTTTTCCTTCTTTAATCCTTCAATAACATTCTTCTGTTCCATTGCCGTTGTGGTTAACAGAGCGCTCATTGCAAGTATGTCCGGCTTGTGCTCCCTGACTGCATCAAGGAAAGCTTCAGATTTAACATTTATACCAAGATCTATTACCTCAAATCCAGCTGCATAAAGCAGCGTTGCGACCATACCTTTTCCAATTGAATGTATATCGCCAAAAACTGTTCCGATTATCACTTTTCCAAGAGAACCGGATTTTTTTCCCTGTTTCTGTACTTCTTCAGTAATGACAGGTATTGCTTTCTTCAGAACTTCTGCAGCGCATACGAGATCCGGCAGAAAATAATTTCCTTTTTCGAACCCTTCCCCGATTTCTCTTATGGCATCGGTCAGTACTTTTGCCGCTTCCATCGGATCCACTTCCCGGGATATGGCTTCCCTTGCTGCTTCCTCAGCATTATCGATATCAAAATCCAAAACAATATATTTAAGTTTTTCGAGAGCTGTTTCTGACAATTTTCCCTCCTTATGAAAATTTATGACATATAAAATGTTTAAAATATAAGTCCGTCAAAACAATCATCACGGAAGCATATACTGCCATAATAGAGTTAATGCATTAAAAATATTGCTGCATTCATTAATAAAAAAATCATTTATCTTTTGCAAAAGATACAGATTCCCTCTCAACGATAGATGTAGGCACAATTATAGTCTTGTCCTTAACCTCTCTTCCTTCAATAATATCAACAAGCAGATTCATGGCTATTTTTCCCATAACTCTTTTCTGCTGCTTTAATGTTGTAAGAAGCGGCTTTGTAAACTGTGAAAATAATATATTATCAAAACCCATAACCGATATGTCTTCCGGAACTTTAAACCCCTCTTCAGACAAGGCTCTGAGAATACCATAGGCAAAAACATCTGCTGCAGTTAGAAAAGCAGTCGGCAGTTTTCCTTTTTTTAGAAAATCTTTTACAATCCTATAGCTGGAAGCTGTTTCATTAAGCCTCATGTCCTCACTCATCAGCACAAAATCCGGGTCAAAATCTATACCGTTCTTTTTTAGACCTGAAAGATATCCTTCATATCTCTGCCTTACTGTTGTCTGATTGCCCAGGCTGAAAGTAACATAGCAGATTTTCTTATGATTATAGCTGCACAGATAATTGACACAGTTCTCAACCGCTGCAACATTATCAATTACAACAGTCGGTATTTCGCTGTCGCCCAAAGTTTTATCAATGACAACAATCGGGATGTTTCTGTCATATATCTTTTTTATAAATTCATAATTATCAAAACCGGAGAAAAATATCAGCCCGTCTATAAAAGAATCAAGAAGCCTGTTAACTATCTTAACTTCTTCCCGAAAATCGAAATTGGTGCATCCCAGTATCATTGTATAATCTCTCTGTCTTGCTATTTCTTCTATTCCATATATGACCTGGGAGAAAAAGGAAGAACTGATATCAGGAAGAATTAAGCCTATGGTCCTGGTGCTCTTTATTCTAAGTCCCCTGGCAATAATATTGGGCCTGTAATTAAGTTTTTTAATGGCATCAAGAACTTTTTCTTTTGTATCTTCAGCAACAAATCTGGTTTCATTGATTACATTTGAAACTGTGGAAATCGCTACTCCGGCTTCGCTGGCAATATCTTTTATTGAGGCAACTCCGGATTTTCTTTTCTGGGAATCCTTCATAAATAATCATAAAAAACGTTTTTATAATATATGGAAATTATAATATAAAAATCAAAAAAACAAAAAGACTTCTTAAAATATATTGGAAAGACTCATATTTTAAGAAGTCCTGAAGCTGCCCCGCTATCTGTTACAAGTATGTTAACATACTTGCCGCGCATGGCTGCAAGAACAGCTTCCGCCTTTGATTCTCCTCCGGCCACTCCTATCAGGTAGGGAATCTTCAAAATATCATCAGTTGATATTGTTATCATCTTGCTATCAATGCTTTTATCTACAATATTTCCGTTGATATCAATAAAATGGGAAAATACGTCACCAACTGCCGACTGGTTTTTCAGTTTTTTAAGCTCTTCTTCATTAATGCTGCCTGTTTCAACAAGAGTGGATGTCGTTTTCTTTGATATGGCTCCTATCCCAACGAGAGCAATACTTATATCCTTAAAAAATTTAAAGGTATCCCTTATGGACTGCTCTCTTAAAAGCAGATCTCTGAGATTTTTTGATTCTACGATTGCAGGTGCATATATAAGATGCGGCTCAACATCAAACTTGTCGGCCAGTCTCCGCGCAATATCCTGACAGTTCAGATTAAGCGCAAGCTGGTGTATGCCTCCTGTTACCTGCACTACTTTAACATTTTTATTGATTTTGCGCGGAAGATGATTTATTACTTCATTTACAGTAGTTCCCCAGGCTATTCCAATTACATCACGATTTTTTATGATTTCCATCAGATATCCGGCAGTAGCCTGGCCCATCTTTACCTTGAGTTCTTTGTCCGAAAGACCGTTATTATCTATTACTATTGCTCTTTTCAATCCGAAAGTTTTTTCAAGCTTGTCTTCCAGATCCGTTATGCCGGACATTGAATCATTTATAGTGATCTGAACAATACCTGCTTCAAGAGCACGTTTTAAAATCCTGTTTACCTGATATTTAGATACTTTAATTCTTTGTGCAATTTCATCTTGAGTCAATCTATCTTTATAGTAAAGAGTAGCTACTTTTACCATTAATTTAAAATCATAAGCCATTTTTATCTAATCATCCGAACATACTTAAATAATCAATATAAATGCAACATCGGTAAAATCTTCAATTTTTTATTTTAAAATCTTGTTGTCTAAAGATAGCAATTTCATATAACCAATGTTTTCTAAAGTTTTTCAAGCTCGGATATTTTCTCTACTTTTCTTGAAGACCTTCCTGCAACAAATTCAAGGTCAAGCCATATTTTTAAAAGTTCCTGTGCCGTATTTTTACCTGTAACAAGAGCGCCGAATGCAGCCATGTTGCAATTATTTGAGAGTATGGATCTCTGTGTGGAATAAAGGTCATGGCACACTGCTGCTCTGATGCCGTCAAATTTATTTGCGCATATTGCCATTCCTATACCTGTACCACACACGAGAATCCCTCTTTCATAATTACCATTCTGCACTTCCAGAGTAACAGTTTTGGCAATATCAGGATAGTCTACAGGATCTGTTGAAAAAACACCGAAATCTTTAAATTCTATGCCTTTTTCCTTTAAAACTTCTATAAGAGCATTTTTCATATCTATAACTTCCGCCTGATGATCGCAACCTATTGCAACTTTCATTTTTCCTCCAATATTAATTTTATCTATAATATTTTACCCGAATCAAAACTTATTTATGATTCTTTTGCAAAATCAGCTACCTGTAAAGCAATTTTTTCAGGGGTCAGATTATAATAGTCAAGACATTCTTCATAACTGCCGACTACTGCAAATTTATCGGGAGTTCCTATAAATTTCATTTTTACAGGATTGTTTCTGACAACCACTTCTGCAACTGCTGCACCGAGACCATTTATTATAGAATGTTCTTCTACTGTAACTATCTTTTTGGTTTTCTTTGCAGAATCAATAACAGCTTCTTCATCTATAGGTTTTAAGGTGCTCATGTTTATAACTCTTGCTTTTATTCCTTTTGTTTCAAGCATTGAAGCAGCAACAAGAGCATTCAGGGTCATAGTGCCCGTAGCAATTATTGTAATATCACCCTCATCTTTTAATACATTTGCCTTGCCCGGAATAAGTTTGTGTTCGTCATCAAATATTCTTCTGGCTTTTATTCTAGACACTCTTATATAGACGGGTCCTTCAATTTCAGATGCAACTTTTGCCACCTGCCTGTATTCGCTTCCGTCTGCAGGATTTAATATTGTCAGATTCGGAAGACTCCTGAGCACCCCTGCATCTTCAAGAACAACATGTGTAGGCCCGAGTGCACTTACTGAAAATCCGCTGTTGTTGCCGATGATGTTTACATTTAAATTGGTTTTGCACACGTCATCACGAACCTGCTCAAAACATCTGTAAGATACAAAGGGAACATATCCTGCTATAAAAGGTATTTTTCCGCAGGTAGCCATCCCTGCAGCTTCGCCCATGCCATTCTGTTCTGCAATTCCGAATTCAAAATGTCTTTCCGGAAAATTTTTGTTAAAAGGACCGCCTGAAGCTCCAAGCGAGGAGTCTACAGATACAAATACAACATCTTTATTGGATTTTCCAAGCTCAACCAGAGCTTCTGCAAGTATTTTTCTTGGATCCTCCATGACGGCTTCGTCATTTATGTCATTAAAAATCAGGTTTTTATAATTACTTTTCAACTCTTACCAACTCCTCCCTACAGCTGTTTTCAACATTTTCTATAGCCCCATCTACTTCATTTTCCTTAAAATGCCAGTGATGAAACTCAAATTTTCTTTCCGCAAAAGACAGGCCCTTGCATTTTATAGTGTCCGCAATTATTGCCGATGGTTTGCCCTTTACAAAAGGTACGCTTGAAAGAGCATCATAGATCTGATTAAAATCATGTCCATCTATAGTTCGCACCGTCCAGCCAAATGCTTTGTACTTTTCTTCAAGAACACTTGTGTCCATGATCTTAGCCGTTTCGCCATTGACTTGCAGCCCGTTTCTGTCAACTATTACAATCAGATTGTCAAGCTTGTGATGTCCGGCCGACATTATTGCTTCCCATAAGCTTCCTTCTGCGCTTTCACCGTCGCCAAGCATGACAAACACCCTGAAAGGTATATTATCCATTTTTGCTATATGCGCCATCCCCTGTCCTACAGAAAGGCCGTGGCCAAGTGAACCTGTGGGGAATTCTATGCCCGGAAGAGCTTTTTCATCCGGATGCATGGGAATTTTTGTATTAAATGAGTTATATGTCCAGAGCACTTCCTCATCAAAATAGCCCTGATCTGCAAGAGTAGTATAAAGCGCCATGCATTTGTGGCCGGCAGACAGAATAAATCTGTCCCTTTTTTCCCATTTGGGTTCATTAGGTTTGTGGTTCAATACCTTGTTGTAAAGAACAGTCATAATATCAAGGCTTGAGAAAGCCCCGCCGATATGTGCCTCCCCAAGACGCATCATCTTAAGAATGTTCTTTCTGCATTTGTAAGATCTTTCTGTAAGCTGTTTTATTTCAGCTCTATCCAGAACAACTGTCATAATCATCCTTACCTTTGTTAATAATTAATAAATACTATATAAATATTTTGTCAAATATAAATATAAGCATGTTTTGAAATGCCGGACTTATATTTTATCTAAATATGTGATTTAATAAAAGATTTTTACAAATTCTTTATAGGAAATGCCGGCTTCCCCCATCATTCTGGGATTTTTAACTCCTTTTTTGCCATCATTATGATAATCCGAGCCTCCTGTAAAAAACCTGACTTTTCCGCCGAATATTTCTTCAACTTCTTTTTTTATTTCACCGGGACTCATGCTTCCTTTGTACGAAGTCTTGTCATAGGTATAGGTTGACTCAATTCCGTCCAGGCCGGCATCAATGAGCCTGCATATATAGTCATATCTTGTCATTTTCCCGGATTCTTTTGAAGCAACGGATTCGTCAATTAAATAAGGGTGTGCAAGAACCGCTATTCCGCCGGCATCTTTTATGATTTTTATTGCATCTGCCGGATTTATTTTCTCCCTCTTTATGTTAAAGACCGGATTGTCCCTTACCATGATTTTTGCATCCTGCCAGGTGGGAGCAAATCCTTTTTTTGCCATTGTTTCAAAAATAAGCTTCTTTTCTACTTCCTCTGGTTTTCTTGTCCTTGCCTGATTATTTTCATCCCTGTACTGAAGGATGTCCAGATCAAAGTCTATTTCATATCCATTTTCGCTTAAAATTATACAGAGTTTTCTGTATGCATCGGATTTCGATTTCTTCGCTCTAAGGGATTCATTTATTATGGCTCTGTTTTCCCAGTCACATTTATAGCCAAGAATATGCACATCATCAACATTGGTATCACAGGAAAATTCATAGCCAAGGACAAGGTCAACATTATTTTCTTTTGCAAAGATTACAGAGAATATTTTTTTACCATTCTCATCTTCTATGAAAAGAGGGGGAGTAATATCGTGATCTGTGATTGCAACCGCCTTCATATTTGCTTCTTTTGCTTTCAAGATAAATTCAAGGGGTGTATCGTTTCCATCCGATCTGTCTGTGTGACAGTGCAGATCGCATTCATATCGGACTATGTCTGTGTTTTCATAAGATTTATTCTTTTCCTGAGAATTTTTCTTATTTTTTAAATACTCTTTCATTTAAAACCTCTATCCCGCAAACATTTATTAGTGCTTCCGAACCTGTCCATATAATTCATAATAAGTTTTTTAGTATTTTCATATGCAATACCTATTGCTTTTATGGGTTCATACTCATTCCCGCTGCTATTTATATACTCTTTAAAGCCGTCAAGATATGCATGCTTGATTTCGGTGGAAATATTCATTTTCGCCGGATTTAAAGAAACAATTCTTTTAAAGTCTTCTTCAGGAAGGTCGGAACCTCCATGAATTACAATGGGAAAAACGGCTATTTTCATTATTTTTTCAAGCCTGTCAAAATCAAGCGTGACTTTCCCTTTATACAGACCGTGCTGAGTTCCTATTGCAACAGCAAGGCTGTCCACACCTGAAAGCTCTTTAAATTCCAAAATTTTATCAGGATCCGTCAGTTGTACATTGCCGTCGTCTACAATTATATGTTCTTCTACTCCTCCAATATGACCAAGCTCACCTTCAACGCTTACATTGTTTTCGTGAGCAATTTCAACTATTTCTCTTGTAAATCTTATATTCTCCTCAAAAGGCTTTGAAGAACCGTCTACCATTACAGCACTCCATCCGTTATTGATGCAGTTTCTGATTATTTCCGGATCAGTACCATGGTCAAGCATCATTGCAACGTCTACTCCGGCTTCATCTGCCAGAAATTTTGCTGTATTTGACAAAACCTTATACCCTAACTGTAAAATAGTTTTTTGTGAAGTCTGAATAATCAGAGGAGATTTTTTGGCAATTGCAGCATCTATTGCAGCTTTCATTGTGGTCACATCTATAATGTTAAAAGCCCCTACCACATAATTTTTGTGCATTGTGTCCTGCAACATTTTCACCGTGTTTACATAAGTCATAGAATCCTTCTTTCATTCTGAAATAATCAAAAAGCTTCCATACAGGAGAGTTTCTGATTATTATATGCAACTTATTGCATTAACGCAATAATATTCGAAATATTATTTTTAATTTTTAAATAATTTAAAAATTTTCATAATAGTGTTAATATTTTGTCTTGCTTGATTTGATTAAAATAATCTTTATCTGGTTCCTTAGAGGTCAGTAAAAATATGTCAAAGAAACTGAGAAAAAAGCATCACAAAAGTAATGCTCCGAAAATTATTCTGGCAATTGCTGCAATAATGCTTGTCTTTTTTATATTCATAGCTGTAATTGTCTCTTCGCTGCTAATGATAGGCACAAAAATAGTAGCGGATTTTTACAATGCTCTTCCGGATATCAAAGATTTTTCACCTGTGGAAAATGCACTTACTTCCAAAATCTATGCGGCAGACGGAACTCTTATAGGAACCCTGCATGGTGAACAAAACAGGGAGATCGTGCCTTTAAGCGAGATGCCGCAGGATCTGATAAATGCAGTACTGGCTATTGAAGATGAGAGATATTATGAGCACAAAGGCGTTGATTTTGAATCATTTGTAAGGGCTCTTCTGGTAAATATTAAAACTGGTGAGTTTTCACAGGGTTTCAGCACAATAACCATGCAGTACATCAGAAATACCTATATTCTGGAAGAAAAAACTGATATTACACTTGATAGAAAAATAAGAGAAGTAGCTCTGGCAATGCAGCTTGAAGAAATCTATACAAAGGATGAAATCCTTGAAATGTATCTGAACACAGTATTTTTTGGTGAAAGCGCATACGGCGTAAAAACAGCAGCAAAGACTTTCTTTAATAAAGAGCTCGATGAGCTCAACATCCAGGAATGCGCTCTTCTTGCCGGACTTTTAAAAGGACAGACATATTATTCACCTTATACAAATAAAAAAGGAGCTCTTGAAAGAAGAAATCTTGTCCTTCTGAAAATGAATGAATTAAAAATGATTACAGGCAAAGAATATGAGCTGGCGCTAAAACAGCCTATAATACTTGAAAGATCTGATGAAAAAAGCAGTGATTTTGCTCCCTATTTTACAGAATACGTCAAGCAGGAACTGATTAAAAAATATGGCGTTAACAAAGTCTTTAAAGGCGGCTTTGAGATATATACCACACTGGATCCGAAAATGCAGAGATATGCTGAAGCCGCAATAAATGAAATACTTCCGGATCCTGAAGACCCTGCAGGAGCAATGGTTGCGCTTGATCCGGCTAACGGATTCATCAAAGCAATGGTTGGCGGCAGAGATTTTGATACCATGAAATTTAATCTTGCATCACAGAGCAAAAGACAGCCGGGATCGACTTTTAAGGTTTTTGCCCTTATTGCCGCTCTTGAACAGGGTATCAGCCCGTATATGACATTTAATCCTAACGGGCCCGTAACATATGAAATACCTGACAGCAAGCCATGGGAGGTTGGAAATTATATGGGAGAGTCTTATCCCGATATGGCAGAGATGAATCTTATAGATGCAACTGTAAAATCTGTAAATGTCGTATATGCCCAGCTGATAATGAGAGTCGGCGGAGATGCTGTTTCAAGAATTGCCAATATAATGGGTATTGAGACTCCCCTTGAAGGTTATCCTGCTATCGGGCTTGGCGGTCTGACTACAGGGGTTTCCCCGCTGGAAGTATGTACAGCTTTCAGTACTATTGCAAATTATGGAAGGAAAAATAATCCGGTTGCCATATTAAAAGTAATTGATAAAGACGGCAATATTCTTGAAGACTACAAGGAACCGGAAAATTTACAGGTAATTTCGCCAATCAATGCTTTCAGAGCTATCGAAATAATGAAACAAACTGTTCAGAGAGGTACAGGCACAAGAGCAAGACTTGAAGATCGCGAAGTTGCCGGAAAAACGGGAACGACTCAGGAAGCAGAAAACGCATGGTTTACAGGTTTTACAACCAATCTTGCTGCCTGCTTCTGGATGGGCTATCCGGAAGAAAACAAAAAAATGACAAGCGTCCATGACATGAGAGTACAAGGCGGCGCCCATCCTGCAATGATGTTTAAATTATTTATGGAAAAAGCAACCGCAAATCTTCCTGCAGAATCTTTTACAAAACCGGGGGAAGATAAATTCAGTCTTCAGGTAACAGTCCTTCCGGAAACAGGGCAGGTTATGATTCCAAACCGTTTCACTCCGTCAGAACAGATAACAATATCCCAGTACTCCTATGGATCTGAACCCAGGGAGCAGGTACCTATCACCGAAGAAGATATGCCCATGCTTCCCTTTATTTGTCTTATTCCTATTGATGAAGCAAACAGAATACTCAGAGAAGCCGGCTTTACCAATATAGAGTTTATAAATGAAGTATATGCCGGTGTTCCTTCCGGCTATACTCACAGACAGGATCCTCTATGGGATCTGAGGGTTGAAAGAACCCGTTTAATCAAAGTATGGGTAAATCCTTAATGCCATGAATGAAGTCAGAGTTCGTTTCGCTCCAAGCCCTACGGGATATCTTCACATAGGAAGTGCAAGAACTGCTTATTTTAACTGGCTTTTCGCCAGAAAAGAAAAAGGCAGGCTTATTCTCAGGATAGAAGATACTGATATTTCAAGACATCAGGAAGATATGATTGCCACTATTCTCGACTCTCTTAAATGGCTTTCAGTCAGATGGGATGAAGGACCGGATATTGGCGGAGATTACGGACCTTACAGGCAGTCAGAAAGAAATGAATATTATCGGAAATATGCAGACTTTCTTCTGGGCAGCAAAAAAGCATACAGGTGCTTCTGTACTCCTGAAGAACTTGAACAGCGCAGACAGGATTATGCAAAAAAGGGAGAGTTCTTCAGCTATGACAGAAAATGTCTTGAACTTGATGACAGACAGATAAAAGACAGGCTGAAGCAAAAAATGCCTTTTTCAATAAGGATGTTGGTGCCTGATGGTAAAGAAATAAGTTTTAAGGATACAGTATATGGAAAAATCAAAGTTAATAGCAGCAATATTGATGATTTTATTATTTTAAGATCAAATAATCTTCCAACTTATAATTTTTCTGCCGTCATAGATGATTATCTGATGAAAATAACTCATATTATAAGAGGAGAAGATCATCTTTCAAACACACCCAAACAGCTCCTCATCTATGATTCTCTTAATATTTCCCCGCCTTCATTTACTCATCTGCCCATGATTCTGTCAAAGGATGGCGAGAAACTAAGCAAGAGGCATGGAGCAATATCAGTTGAATCTTACAGGGATGAGGGTTTTCTGCAGGAAGCTGTAAAAAATTACCTTGCACTTCTCGGGTGGGCTTTTGACGAAAAGACAACTATTTTCAGCGAGAAAGAAATTATTAAAAAATTCAGTCTTGAAACCATAAACAAAAAGGCATCAAGGTTTGATTATGAGAAACTTCTTCATATAAATAGCATGTATATAAAAAATCATGAAATCTCAGATCTTGCCGGAATGCTTAAGGACAGACTTAAAAAAAGAATCACGGAAATGGATAAATCGGATTTAAAAAATAACTGTCTTAAAGAAGCAGATCTGAAAAATCCTGAAGCAGTCGGCGCGATTTTCAGGGAAATTGAAGATAAGATTCTTTATATAATCCCTCTTGTAAACAAAAGAGCCAAAACCTTAAATGAAATTGAAAAAATGATATTACCTTTTTTCTTTGAGATAATTTATCCGGATGAAATAAAAAATTTCTTTGCAGGCAAAAATATTAATGCAGCTTCATTGCTTGAACAGGCAAAATCAACTTTATCGAAAATCACAGATAATGATTTTTGTCTTCCTTTGATAGAAAAAGAGCTGAGAGATCTTGCAGAAGCAAATAATATTACTTTTGGCGAACTGGCAGAAGTATTGAGACTGGCATTATGGGGAAGAACTGTAAGCCTTCCTCTTTTTGAAACAATCATAATACTCGGAAGAAAAAAATCCCTTCACAGATTATCGGAATATCTGGAACTGATTTCCTGAGCAGGTAATCCATAAATTATTTAAACTGAATCAATCTACATCCTGAAGACCATTTCATCAGGCGTAAGGTCTCTTCCGTTTTCAACAACTTTCTTTACAAAATAAGCAACAACTATCTCTTCATTTGTAGGAGTTATATATATCTTCGCCTTGGAGTCAGGGGCTGAAACCAAAGCCTGTTTTCCATTGAAATCTTCATTTTTGACAGGATCCAGCCTGATTCCCATATACTCCATATCTTCAAGGATTTTCATCCTTGTATCTGCATTTTTCTCTGCAATTCCGCCACCAAAGGCAATGGCATCTATTCCTCCGAGAACCGTTCCGAAAGCGCCGATATACTTTCTGATGCCGTCTATAAAAGATGAAATTGTTAGAGCGCATCTTTCATTTCCGGACCGGCTTGCCATCATTATTTCCCTGAAATCATCCGTTCCGATTCCGGCAAGACCCTTAAGGCCTCCATTGCTGGAAATCTCTTTCTGAGCTTCTTCAATTCCCAGCCCCAGGGACTTCATGGCAAATAAAAGTCCTATTCCGTCACAGTCCCCCACTCTTGTCCCTTGAAGCAATCCGGAATCAGTGGAAAACTTCATGCTGACATCAACTGATTTTCCATTTTTATGCGCGCATATGGAGCTGGAACCGCCCAGATGAATTGTAACAAGCTTCAACTGATCGGTATTTTCCAGCTTGTATATCATGGCAGACATATATCTGTGAGAAGAACCGTGATAGCCGTTCTGCTTAATGCCAAGTTCCTTATACCATTTCCATGGAAATCCCATCACTCTTCTGTATTCAGGTATCGAATAATGGAAAGACGGCTCAAAGACTCCTACAAGAGGAACATCTTCACCCAGCACTTTTTTAAATTCACCTATTGCCTCAAGATAAGGCATATTGTGGACAGGAGCTACGAAAGAAAATCTTTTCATTTCATCAAGTATTTTGGGGGTAAGAAGATTTGCTCCATTGGTTTCTCCAAGAATTGTTTTGAAGCCCATTGCCTCGATATCACTGTATTTCTTTATGACTCCGTTTTTTATATACCAGTCCAGAATAACCTGTATTCCGTTCCTGAATCCATATACATTGATAACCTCTTTCACCGTTTCCCGGTTGCCTATTTTATGGGTAAAATTGGATTCCCCTTCCGTCTTTATCTTGTCAAGATTTGCTTCCCCGAGCGCGACTATCTCGTTTTTATCATTGATATCAAGTATCTTGCTTTTAAGTGATGTGCTTCCAATGTTTCCAATCGCTATTATCATAAAATTTCCTCTCTTCCGGCAATCTTTTAATTAAAAATCTTTGCAATATCGTAAAGTTCAAGATCCATTTCCTTATACTGGCTTAAAACTTTTTCCATAGGTTCCGTGCTTATACGATTGCCTTCAAAACAAACCATGTAGTCAAATTTTTTATCATTTATAAGCTCGACGGATTTAATTCCCATTCTTGTAGCCAGTATTCTGTCAAAAGCCGTAGGCTTTCCGCCTCTCTGCAGATGACCCAGAACTGTTACTCTTGTTTCATAGCCCGTCCTTCTCTCAATTTCCTTGGCAATTGTATTTCCAATTCCTCTGGCTGCTCCAGGACTTCCGAACTCAATTATCGGTTTGACTTCCAGTTTCATTTTTTTTGTATCGGGTTTGGCGCCTTCAGCTACCACAATGATGCTGTAATCCTTGTCTCTTTCCCGCCTTTCTTCAATGACATTGACAATATAATCGTAATCAAACTGAACTTCAGGTATAAGTATAAGGTCAGCTCCTCCTGCTATTCCTGAGTAAAGAGCTATCCACCCTGCTTCCCTTCCCATTACTTCCAGAATCATTATCCTGTGATGTGAAGAAGCTGTCGTATGAAGCTTGTCAATCGCATCTGTTGCAATCTCAACAGCTGTGTCAAACCCTATGGAGTAATCATTGAAGCCTATGTCATTATCAATAGTCTGTGGTATCCCGACACCCTTTACGCCATATTGTCCAAGCCTGTGCATTACAATATTTGCATCATCTCCGCCTATGCATATTATTGCATCTATGCCAAACTTATTTATATTGTCTTTGAGCAGCTCGACACCATTTTCAATTTTAAACGGATTTACCCTTGCTGAACCAAGAATTGTCCCTCCCCTGTCAAGAATCCCCGAAACAAGTTTGCGATTCATTTCAAATACATTTCCTGTAATAAGTCCGTCCCAGCCATTTCTTATTCCGGTTATCTTATATCCGTGCATTACTGCTTTTATATAAGCAGCCCTTATGATTGCATTGGTAGCAGGTGTGTCCCCTCCACCGGTTAGTATCCCGATTGTTTTAATATCGTTCATGGATGACCTCCCTAAGTGTATGCATATATATAAATGTATAATTTAATTTTAAACTAAAATAATAATAATTAGCAAATTAGCAGTTTTAAGAAATTTTTTTAATTATTATTTCGTTTACAAGAGCAGGATTGGCCTTGCCTTTTGTTTTCTGCATAACCTGGCCGACGATAAAGCCTATTGCTTTTACCTTGCCTGCTTTGTACTGACTGACTGCATCAGGATTGTTTTTAACTGCCTCTTCCACAATAGCTTCAAGCTCGCCTTTATCACTAATCTGCTCAAGTCCTTTTTCCTTTATTATATCGTCGGGATCAGAACCTTTGGCATACATTTCTTTAAAAACAGATTTGGCTGTATTTGAACTTATTTTCCCTTCATCAATTAATCTGACAAGACGAGCAAGATGTTCAGGTTTTATTCTGCTTTCCTTTATTGAAATCTGGTCCTTGTTAAGAAAAGCGCTGAAATCCCCCATTAGCCAGTTGCAGATCCCCTTGGGATTTGCATTATAAGTTTCAAGCGTCTTTTCAAAATAGTCTGATATTTCAAAATCACCTGACAGCAGTGAGCTATCGTAATCTGAAAGTCCGAACTTGTCTTTGTATCTTTTTTCTTTCTGGTTCGGCAGCTCCGGAATAGAATCTTTTATCTTTTTAATCCAGCAATCATCGATATCTATGGGAACAAGGTCAGGATCCGGAAAGTATCTGTAATCATGAGCTTCTTCTTTGGATCTTAAAACTTTGGTTGACTGGGTTTTGTCGTCATAATGCCTGGTTTGCTTGATTACTTTTTTTCCTGAGTTTATCAACGATATATGTCTTGAAGCCTCATATTCTAGTGCTTTCTGGATGAATTTAAATGAATTGAGATTCTTGATTTCGGTCCTTGTCCCAAGCCTGTCAGAATCTTTAAGCCTTACTGAAACATTGGCATCACATCTGAGGCTGCCTTCTTCCATGTTACAGTCACTTACTCCAAGGTATAGAAGAATATTTCTCAGAGTAATCATATATTGTTTTGCTTCCAGAGGGCTCTTAATTTCCGGTTCAGTTACAATCTCTATCAAGGGAGTTCCGGCTCTGTTGAAATCCCCGATACTGTAGTCTGCTCCACTTATTCTTCCGGTTGCACCACTGTGCACAAGTTTTCCTGCATCTTCTTCCATGTGGACCCTTGTAATTCCTATTCTTCTGGTGTGGCTGCCCATATTAATCTCAACATAGCCTCCTATGCCTATAGGCAGGTCGTGTTGTGATATCTGATAGTTTTTAGACATATCGGGATAAAAATAATTTTTCCTGTGAAATATCGTGCGCTTATTAATCCTGCAGTTAAGCGCAAGAGCTATTTTCATGGCATATTCAACTGCTTTTTTATTTACAACAGGCAGCGAACCGGGATGGCCAAGGCAGACAGGACATGTATTGCTATTTGGCTTTTCCCCAAAAGAAAGTCTGCAGCCACAGAACATTTTTGTCTGCGTGGAAAGCTCGACATGAGTCTCAAGACCGATTATTGTCTCAAAACGCTTGTCAGGCTGATCCGGACCGTCTTTGTCATCTAAGTTTTTCAGATCTTTGGTGTTATTTTCCAATTGATTTCACCTTCCAGAACACAGGCTGCTTTAAAAATATTATCCTCCCTCAGAGCATCGGCCATTATCTGAAAACCGATGGGAAGCTGCTCATCTGATAATCCGCATGGAATTGAAATAGCAGGTATTCCTGCAAGATTTACCGGTATTGTGCATATATCGGACAGATACATCGACAGGGGATCATCCATCCTCTCTCCAAATCTGAATGCCGTAGTTGGCGAAGAAGGACCGACAAGAATATCATACTTTGAAAACGCTTTTTTAAAATCATTTATTATGAGTGTCCTTACTTTCTGGGCTTTTTCATAATAAGCATCATAATGTCCTGAAGAAAGAAAATAGGTGCCTATCATAATACTTCTTTTAACTTCGGGCCCGAATCCTGCCGAACGGGTTTTCCTATACATCTCTCGCAACCCCTGCGCATCTTTGTCTCTCAAGCCATATCTTATGCCATCAAATTTCGCAAGATTTGAGCTCGCTTCTGAAGGTGCGATTATATGATAGGCGCTTAAAGCGTATTCAAGGCTTGGAAGCGTGGTTTCTTCCACACTTGCGCCATTTCTCTCAAGTATTTTTATTGTGTTCAATATTGAAGCTTTAACTTCACTGTCTATATCCCTGATCATAAGTTCTTTCGGAACACCGGCTTTCATGCCCTTTAAGTTTTCTACTGCTTTAAACCCATAGTCTTTTTTATTTTTCATATCAATAGAAGTTGAATCAAATTCATCATGCCCTGATATCGCATTATATAGGTTGATACAGTCAGTCATGTCTCTGGTAAAAGGCCCTATCTGGTCAAGAGACGCCGCAAAAGATGCAAGGCCGTATCTTGATACTCTTCCATAAGTGGGCTTAAAGCCAATCACACCACATAGGGACGCCGGCTGTCTTATTGAACCGCCTGTATCTGAACCTAGCGAACATGCCGCTTCAAATGAAGCAACGCTTGCCGCCGGCCCGCCGCTTGAACCTCCGGACACTCTTTCCGTATTCCAGGGGTTTCTCACTGGTCCAAATGCTGAGTTTTCATTGGATGACCCCATGGCAAATTCATCCATGTTCGCCTTGCCCAGAAAAAGAAAATTGTGCTCATTTAATTTTTTAATTACAGTTGCATCATAAATTGAATAATAATCGGAAAGAATTTTTGAAGCACATGTAGTTCTGACATCTTTGATACAGATATTATCCTTGACAGCTATGGGAATTCCGGTAAAATGCCTGATTTCACCGCCTTCAGAAATATACCTGTCTATTCTTTTTGCATTTTTAACTATTTCCTCAGGCTTGAAAGTTATAAAAGCATTAATTACTTTGTCAGCCTCTTCAATTCTGTCAATGTAAGCGCCGGCAATATCTTCTATCTTTATTTCCTTTTTTTTAATAAGCTCATGAAGCTCATGAGCCTTCATGCAGGTAAGTTTCAAAAAAACCTCTTTCCTGTCAGTCTATTTTGGGTATCTTAAAACCGTCAGAACTTCTTTCGGGAGCATTCTTCAAAGCTTCTTCAGATTTAACAGACTGACGGGGTTCATCTTCTCTTAATACATTTGAAATATCAAGAACATTGAATGTGGGAGCGATTCTGTCGGTATCTGCTTCGCTTATCCTGGCAACATGCTTGATTATCTTATCCATCTGTACAGTTATTTTATCAATCTCTTCACTGTCATAGTCTATTTCTGCAATACGTGAAATATGTATTACATCTTCTCTTTTGATAATTTTTCCCATGAAAATCCTTACAAAATAGTATTTATTATTTTATTTATATTAATTAAAACAAAAAACCCTAACAATTTTAACAGATTTTACAATATCTTTATACTAAAAAAACAAGCTATGCCGCAATTTTTTTGAACTGGCTGAAAAGAACAAGTATCATCAGTAAATTATATATTGAATGCAGAAAAATTACAGGAAACAAGGATTTTGTCTTGTGGAAAATATATGCAAGCACCCATCCTATCGCCATCAGGGGAATGAAGTTATATATTTCAAGGTGAGCTGCTGCAAACAGAAGGGAAGAAATAAAGAGCCCTGCAAAAACTCCCAGGCTTTGCCTGAATGCCTGGAAAATAAATCCTCTGAAAAAAAGTTCCTCACAAACCGGCGCAATCAGAGAAACTACAATAAGAAGTATGGTGGAGGAAACATTGCCATTTTCCACAAGTTCCGCTATCTTGTTCTCAGGAGGAGCTATTTTAAAAACGCTGGTCATGACAAAAACATAGGCAAAGTTTATAGCCAGAATCAGGAGTAAGGCAAGAAAAGAATACCATACTGTTCTTAAAATACTGTAATATGTAAGACCGAGATCCCTGAAACTGCTTCTTCTCCAGTAGATAGCAAAAAACCAGACTGTCCCTACCATCAGAAGCACCTGAATGCCGTACAGAACTGAGAAGCTTGTGTTAGTTATGTTTGTTATGCTTATCTGATTTCCATGGTTAAGTTCTGACACTATCTTTGCCGATAAAAAGTAAACACCGGTCAGAATCGCTACCAGAAATATTATTGAAAAGAATACATCCCTTATATTCCATCTTATCTTTGGAATATAAGCTTTTTCACTCTTTTTCTCTTCGATTCCCAGTCTTTTTAAATCTCTTCTGTTAAATGCCGCCATTATCTGCCCTGTCAGGTCTGTCCATTAATCATATTTTTGAAATCATCTTCACTTATCTGTCTGACATTGAGCCTTATAGCTTCATCAAGCTTGCTGCCGGGATCTTTTCCGACAAGGACATAATCAGTGCTGCCGCTAACACTTGAAGTAACTTTACCTCCTGATTTTTCGATAATTGCTTTTGCATCCTGTCTTGAAAATGAGTTAAGCTTTCCGGTAAGGACAAAAATCTTCCCTTTGAAGTTTTCATTGATTTCGAGGATTTTCTGCCTGGACTTGAAATTTACTCCCGCATTTGCAAGTTTTTCTATGACAAGCCTGTTCTGGGCCTGTCTGAAAAAGGTCACAACGCTCCAGGCTATCCTGGGTCCTATCTCAAATATGCCGCTTAATTCCTCAAAACCCGCATTCATAAGTTTATCCAGGTTATTATAATTTTCTGCAAGCACATCTGCTATATGCGAACCGACAAATCTTATCCCCATGGCAAACAGAAGCCTGGAAAGAGGTTTTGATTTGCTTTTATTTATGGAATTCAAAAGATTATTAGTTGATTTTTCCTTAAAATTGTCCAGACCGTAAATATCCTCATATTTCAGGTAATATACATCTGCTGCATCTTTGATAAGGCCTTTCTGCAAAAGTTTGTCTACAATTGCAGGCCCCAGACCTTCTATATCCATGCCTGCCTTGGAAGCAAAATGAACTATAGCTTCATACTGGATTGCAGGACAGGCAAGCGATGTGCATCTCCTGACAGCCTCGCCTTCAGGCCTCAGCGTATCTGAGCCGCATACCGGACATTTCAAAGGCATTTCAAATTCTTTTTCGCTGCCATTCCTTTTTTCAACCAGCGGTTTTATTATCTCGGGAATTATGTCGCCTGCCTTGTGAACAAGTACAAAATCTCCTATTCTGACATCTTTCTTTTTTATTTCATCTTCATTATGAAGCGTGGCATTTGAGACAGTTGAACCTGCAATTACCACAGGCTCCAGGACAGCAACAGGTGTAAGGGCTCCTGTACGCCCTATGCTTACCTTGATGTCTTTAACCCTGGTTATTTTCTGTTCAGGGGGAAACTTGAAAGCAATAGCCCATCTTGGGTTTCTTGATGTGTTTCCGAGCATTTTCTGGTATTTGAACATGTTTACCTTTATGACTATCCCATCAGTCTCATAGGGCAGATCTTTTCTTTTGTCCTGCCAGTACTGGCAGAATTCCTTTATCTGCTCAAATCCTGTTGCTTTTTTAATGTTTTCACTGATTTTAAAACCAATGCTTTTAAGATAGTGAAGAACTTCAAAATGTTCAGATATATCAAGGTAATCATTTGAAGCCATGGCATATATAAAAATGTTCAGATTCCTTTTTGCAGCTATTTTGGGGTCTATCTGTCGTAGCGAGCCTGCTGCTGCATTCCTCGGATTTGCAAAAGTAAATATTCCCTGTTCGTCTCTTTCTTCATTTATCCGGACAAACTCATCTTTTGAAAGATATGCTTCTCCCCTTACTTCAAGGACAGGTGGGATTCCGTATCTGCTATCTTTAAATAATCTTAACGGAATCGCTTTTATTGTCTTTATGTTTGAAGTTATATCCTCACCTGAAATGCCGTCGCCTCTGGTGGCTCCCCTCCGCAGATATCCGTTCTCATAAAACAGTGAAACCGCCAGTCCATCTATCTTCAGCTCACACACAAATTCAACTTCTTCTTCCTTTAAACCAAGATCCCTGTAAACTCTTTCAAGGAAATCTTTAAGTTCTTCATAGGTAAATGAATCCTGCAGGCTAAGCATTTTCTCCGAATGTGTGACCGTGGGAAACCCTCCCTCAAGCGGGGCCCCTATCCTCTGTGTCGGGGAATCAGAAGTAATGGCTTCTGGATATTTTTTCTCCAGATCAAAAAGATTCTTAAGCAATTTGTCGTACTGATCATCTGTTATTACCGGATTATCTTTAATATAGTAATAATAATTATGCCTGTTAAGCTCTTCCCGTAACTGTTCTGAAAACCTTAAAGCTTCTTCTTTGGAAAGATCAGGCACGTTCAGATTAAGAAGCCTTTCCGGATTTGATTTTGAATTATTCTCACTCATACTCTTTATACTTATTCATACTCTTTAAGAAAATAGCTCAGATCATGGGTATCATAAATTCCGTTCAGCTCTTCCCTGGCTTTCTCAAAAAGCATTTTGCTTTCATTTCCGATTTCTTCAATTCTGGCATAATCAAATTGAGACTGATCATTTGTATTATAATAATTAAAAGCAAGTTCCCAGAACCCGATGTCGCTTTCAATAAATGCAATATTGCTTTCATAAAAATTCTGCATAATATCAGGTATCTGCAATGCTTTAAAGGCATTTAAATATTTCCTGGATATTTCAGCTCTTTTGTCTGTAAGAGCGGCAACATCAGAAAGACTTGCCGGTTTTGAATCATTATCGGAAACAATCGTTTTTATTGAATTTTGATATTCTTTCCATACCGGCACAAAATTGTTATGAAAATCAATTAGATCAGAGGTCTCCTTATTCTTTTTTGCCAGTTCTTTTTTTATATTATCAAGTCTTTCATTTAATCTGGCTGTTGTTTCAGCCTGCTGCTGCATGAATCTGTTTATTTTGTACTTTTCAAATTCCACTACAAAGACATTAAAGACAACTGCAAAAAGAAAAATTAACGAAATCAGGATAATTGCAGCACGAGATGGGAAAGAAGAAGCGCCTGCCGATTTTTCATCGCCGCTTTTATCTTTCCTGTCCAGACTGCCGGTCACAGATGATGCTTTTGATTCAGAATTCACAGATGACAAATCCCCGTCATCATGCTTTTTTTCAGCGTTTTCATCCGCTTTGACGTTTTTATGAATTTTAGCAAGAATCAGTTTTGCTTTTTCCGGGTCTGCCTGTTCTTTTATATTTGCAATAGCTGAATTCAGTCTGCCGTCCTGATCTGTCCCAATATAAAAATGCATATCCTTATCATCTTCGTGATAAACGCCCCGGACGAAATAATTTTTTGCAACATCAGCTATTGTAATATTTGCCTTTAGCCGTCCCGTCGGCGTCCCGCCATCCAGATGCTTTAATACAAAATGCCATATTACCGGATCAGATAAGCCGCTTCGATCTTCAGTTTTGCCGGGATTATTCTGCCGGATATTTTGGTCTTCTTCTTTTATATGCTGCTGGTCAGAGTCATTCAAGCTAAATCCTTCCCTTCCTCTGAGCTTAAAAATAATTATAATATTTAAAAAATAATAAATGTTTTATCTGATATTAAAATCAAAAGGATATATATTTATCAGTTCGGAAACAATTACCATCCTTTCCCTTGCCGAATACTCGGGATAACATGTCGTAAGCAGAAGCTCTTTTTTGTCAGAACCTATCAGTATTTCAACATAACTAGGGGCAACTACTTCAATATCCGTTACTTTGTATGCAAAAACCAGATTATTTAAAGTTTCAAGATAAATCAAATCCCCGACTGCAAGCTCATCTATCCTATTAAAAGGAGCTCCGTATGTGGTTCTGTGCCCCGAGATTGTGCATCTGCCGATCTCTCCCGGAAGAGGAGTTTCAGGTATATGTCCCGGTCCTTTTTTAAGAGTAGGAACATCAGCGCCTTCATTTGCAATCCACTCCACCTCTATTTTCGGAATTATGATCTTTAGCGGGAACATATCTTCTGCGGTACTGCTGCCGGCTTCTTCTTCGCCTGTCGCTATTTCTGTTGCGGATGCTTCATTGTTTTTGCCTTTATCGGTTCCCGGCTCTCCGGAACTCTCGCTGCCTGTATTTCCGTTTTCTCCTGCAGAGGTCTCATTTGAATCAGAAATAAGAGTTGAATCTATAACCATATCTTCAGAAGCAGTTTTTTCTTCTTTTGCCACATTATTCTGCTTTTCAGATTCCCACCTGGAAATCTGATCTCCTTTCTGGAATAATGAAGGGATATTCGTGATAAAAGGATACAGCATCAGTCCTAGCCCGCCTGCGAACATGAGGCATATTATCACTATCGTTGCAATAAGTGACTTGCTTTTCTTTCCGGGTTTCTTATTCTGATTGACCGTACTTTTCATCTGAACCTGACCATCATTTTATTTTAAAAGATAGTATAACTCAAAACATAAAGCATATATAGAAAATACAGCAAATTCAACTATTTTATTTCTGTTTGAAAATAATAATTTATAAAAATTTATTAAAATTTAAGTTCTTTGCACAAAATTATTTAATATTATAAGTCAATTTTGCTTACAAGTGCTGTCTCGCTACCTGCCTCTTTTAACTTTTAAGGAAACAGAAATCGGGCACCTCTTTTAAAGATGCCCGATTTTACTTATAAATACCTATTTACTCTTTCTTTTATGCCTTCTAGTGTTTGCCTGCCCTTCTCAAAACAGGTATTAATATCATTGTCATCAGACCTGTTATTATAAACATCAGACCTAATATTACCAGATTTTCTCTCAGGCCTGTAAATGGAAGTTCCTGAATCCCAAGCACATCTATTTGTCCCGTTTCCTGCACTCCAAGAACATCTACCCGCCTTGTTTCCTGGATACCAAGCACAGTGGTTACAGTATCAGGCACTGTAGTTGTAATGTCCCCTGGTACCGTTGTCGTGGTATCACCGGGCACAGTAGTTGTAGTATTACCGGGTATAGTTGTAGTTGTTTCGTCTGTAACTGTGGTAGTAGTTTCATCTGTAACAGTAGTGGTTGTTTCATCCGTAACTGTGGTGGTAGTCTCATCCGGTATAGTAGTAGTTGTTTCGTCCGTAACAGTTGTAGTGGTCTCATCTGGAACAGTAGTGGTTGTTTCATCCGGTATAGTAGTAGTAGTTTCGTCCGTAACCTTATAACCAAATACAATATGGCTTATTTCAAAATTTTTACCATTATTCGGATTTATTGATGTGAAGTTTGTACCGCTGGTAGCGCCGGAAGGATAATCATATACATTAGTATAGTTCCCACCCTTCATTGCTACTATATATACAGTTACTGATGGATCACAAACTTTCCATTTTATACCATAATCATCCTCATCATCGCCTATCTTCTCAGTAATTTCAATAACAGGGTTATCTGCAGGATACTTACCTACAGGAGGGTTACAATCAATCTTAAAACCAATGAGGCCGGGAGGAAGATCACCAACATTATAGTTGCCTTTAAAGGATGTACCTCCGGATCCACCACCTGGAGAATCATCTGCAAAAATTAACCCGGGCAGAGTTAACAGAATCCCAAAGATTATAAATATTGTTAAAAAAATGTATGGTACTTTTCTTCTATTATTTCTCATCTTATCCTCCTAAAATAAAAAGTTAATTCTTAAAAAACAAAAACCGACTAA
>DUQM01000070.1 GCA_012837825.1 Actinomycetota bacterium
AAACCGCTCTTTTTTATTCCATAAAAGAAGTTATTTGACAGAATAAAACTGATTTTGAAAGCATAACTCTTAGCAAAGACAGGTAGTTTATAAAAAATTTAATGAATCATGCCGTCAGAAACAATAAAAATATGAATTCCATTACGAAATAGTCGCTAAAAAAGACAGGTCCTTCCCGGGATCTGAAGCGGCAATTAGTGAATTAAAAGAAAACAAAGCAAATACTGTATAACAAAGATATCCCGGATACCTGTCGCTTTGGTTGAAGCAGGGAAATAAATTTTGAATTTGAATCAGGCAGTTATTAAAAGGGGCCAAGAGGCCAGATTGTACGTTCCATGTGGTGCCCGGAGTCGGAATCGAACCGACACGAGGACAAGCCTCAACGGATTTTAAGTCCGTTGCGTCTACCTGTTCCGCCACCCGGGCAATAAAGGTAAAAAATCAAAAGAAATAATATCAGAAATTACATAAACTGTAAATAATTCCATCCAAAATATCATGCTCGCTGAGCATCAGCTTGTCTGCTTTAAAATAGCGCAGAAACGCCAACAGTATGGCAGTTCCCCCGATGATAATATCGGCTCTTTCGGGCTGAAGTCCTTTTATTTTTCTTCTTTCCTCAGAAGAAAGACCGGATAACATCCGGAAAATTCCCTTTATATCTTTTTCTGAAAGAATCAGGCCGTTTAATTTATCCCTTTCATATTTTTCCATTCCAAGGAAAATGCTTCCGAGTGAAGAAACAGTTCCTGCAACTCCGATTAAAAAAGCATTTTTATATGGTTCTGACTTGCCGAGATCATTTTGCAGGATTTTTTTGATAATGTCGCTCATTAAAGCAATTTCCGCAGTTCCCGGCCTATCTTCTTTTAAGTATTTTTCACTTATTGTCACACTGCCGAGTTCGATACTTTTTATACCGCTGATGCTGCAGTCAGACCGGCCCGACACTATCTCAATGCTTCCTCCGCCGATATCAAGAACGATTATTTTTTCTTTTTCTTTTTTGCCTCCCGTAAAGCCATTTCTGATCTGCCCAAAGGTTTTTTCGGTATTTGCAAGGCTTTTCACAACGCCTTTAAAAGCAAGCCTTGCTTCTTCTGTGCCGGAAATTACTTCAACCTCAAGCCCTGTCTTTTCGCTTACATATTCCACGAAATGACTGCTGTTTGAAGCTCTCCTGAGCACGCTTGTTCCCACAACTCTGATCTTTTCAACCTTATGCTGCCTGCACAGCTTGAGATATGAGGACAGGGCATTTACGGTTTTCGCCATGCTTTCTTTAAGTATAATATTGTCTGAACTTATATTTTTTCCGAGCCGTGTAATTATCATTTCCCGGACCAGTGTATTTATTCTGCTTCCGGAAAGCGAAGCTATGAGCAGGCGGGTGGAATTTGTACCGATATCTATTGCAGCTATATTTTTTGGCATTATCTTGTGTTTATGCAGGTTATTTGTTTATTTCCTTGTAATAAAGTATCCTGATGTTTTCCCACAGATTATTATTGGAATATACGGCATTATCAGCCATTATATGTTCGGTCTGCGATTCGTTTATCCGCTCGAGTTTGTCTATTTCATTTACCTGGTATATAACCTTGTCATCGATGGCAGTGTGTCCAAACTGCTTTAATGCTTCCATTTCTATATATTCTTCTTCATAAAGGCTTTTTTCGAGAGCAAGCAATTCAATATTATTGCCCCTTACTTCATTCAATTCAGCCTGAAGCTGCGTTATCTGGCTTCTTTTGGAAAACATGGAAATAATCGGATTAATAGATGAAAGAATGCAGATAATTATAAACAGGAAAAAGACAATACTTATTATATTAAGTTTCGCTTTCCTGGAAATACTGCTGATTACTTTTGTATTTCTGGCCATAATCTTACAAAATTGCTACATTTAACTTGTTTAAACTAACTATATTATTGCTATGTTTTTTCTACTTTAAGTAAATGATTATTTATGTAAATGTATTGTATATCAAATTAAAAAAATGTAAAGCACTAATTCTATTCATCTGACTTGATTTCATCCCATAATCTGTCCTTATGCTCAAGGGGAATGCTTTTAAATTCAAGATTCCTCTCTTTTGCAAGCTTTTCCATTGCATCAAATCTTTTAATGAATTTTCCGGAGGCAAGCCTCAGGGCATCTTCGCTGTCTATGTTCAGATGTCTGGAAAGATTAACTATGCTGAAAAGCAAATCTCCCAGCTCCATCATAACTTCACCGGAAGAGCCGGAAGCAGTCTTTCTGCCTTTTTCCGCTTTATCAGCTCCCTGCTTTTTTATGGCTTCATCAAGTTCAGCGACTTCCTCTTTTATTTTTTCAAGGACATCTTCCCTGTCATCCCAGTCAAAACCCAGTCTTGATGCCCTGCTTTGTACTTCATGGGCAAAATGAAGCGAGGGCATGATTTTGGGTATATCGTTGAAAATCGATTCAGTTTTTAAAGAATTGTTCTTCCTTTCAGCTTTCTTTATCTCTTCCCAGCTGGTCAGCACTTCCCCGGAATCCTTAAAGCTCTTATCTCCGAAAACATGTGGATGCCTTCTGTAAAGTTTGTTTATTATTTCTTTTAAAACATCGCTGATCTTAAATTCTTTTTTTTCTTCACCAATCTGGGAATGAAAGACTACCTGAAGCAGAACATCGCCGAGTTCCTCTTTCAGGGAATTCATGTCATTATTATCTATTGCTTCCGATGCTTCATAAGCTTCCTCTATCATATTGCGCTTGATTGAATCATGTGTCTGCTCTCTGTCCCAGACACATCCCTGAGGAGAACGCAGCACAGACATCATTTCCAGAAGAAACTCAAAAAGTTCGGCAGGGTTTTCACTTTCATCGGCTTTTTTAATATCTATATTCATAAAACCTGTATCCTGTTTGATGTCCGGATTATTATTTAAGTAGACGGTGTTATCAGCTGTTCTTCAACCGGGCTTTCGTTTTCCTGCCCTGATTCTGTAGTTCCGCTTTCCTGTGAATCTGCGCCGGTAGTTGTCGTGTCTGCATCCGGATTAAAAGCATCGCTATAGGTTATTTCTGATTTGTCCTTAAGATCAAGAATAAATTCTTTCCATTTCTCACTTTTCAGCTCTTTTAAGAGATATTCTTTTATCTGATCCTTTACTTCCGCAAACGGAACTATCGATTCAGGTTTTTTGTCAGTGACTTTTATGATATGAAAACCATAATCAGTCTCTACTATATCGCTGATTTCCCCTATATTAAGTTTGTAGGCAGCATCTTCAAATTCTGCAACAAGGTTCCCTTTTGGAAAATATCCCAGAGCACCGCCATTGGTATTTGTATTTTCATCTTCCGAATATCTGTTGGCAATGTTTTCAAAAGAATCTCCGTTTTCAATCTTTTCCTGTGCGGTTTTTATTTTTTCCAAAGCTTCTTCCTTTGTTTTCCGGGCGGTATCATTTTCACCAAACTTTACCAGTATATGGCTGACTTCTATCTGCTCCGGTGTTTTAAAAATCGTTTCTTTGTTTTCATCGTAGTATTTCTGCACTTCCTTATCTGTTACAGCAATATTTTCGGTAATTGATTCAAATATTTTTGAGCCAAGTATCTGGTCTTTCAGCCATACTCTCAGAAAATCTTCATTAATATTGTTGCTTGTCAGATACTTCTGAAAATCAGCCTCGCTTCCATACCGGTCCCGTATCACTTTGAACTCAATATCTATCTCTTTTTCCAAAACACTGATGTTATTTTCAGCACCGTATTTTTCCATTAGCTTATTGACGATAATGTAGTCTATTATCTGCCTTTCAATTATCTTAAGCTTATCCTTATTCTCTGCTTCAAAAATTTCAGGATTTGTAGTCTTCAGGGAAGCAGTATAGCTGTCCACCTCTTTCTGGGTTATCTTATAGCCGTTTACTTCGGCCAGTGATGATGAGCATGAAGATAAAGTCAGCAGCAACCCTGAAATTATAAAAATTATGATTAAAAACAGCACACTTTTTAGGATATTATTTTTCTTCACCATTAATATTTACCTTCTTTTTTTATATATATTTATCAATCACTAATTAATTTAACAACACAACAACATCATATATTGTTAGTTATATCTTTTAAGATTTCAAAAAGCTTGCCGGTATCTGATTTTGAATCTAAAAAATTTATTATAATAGATTTTTCTTTAAAATTATAACTTATATTTTTATTTTTTCTATTCAGCCTGAGCGCTTTTTCCCTGGAAGTTATAACAGGTTTGATTAATATGCCTTTTTTAGCAACATATCTTACCTTTTCAACAGATTTTTCCCTGAGCAGTATTTTTATTCTGGAAATATTAAACAGATTTTTCATAACATCCGGTAGCTCCCCGAATCTTTCATTGACTTTTTCTGATAAAAAATCAAGTTCTTCCATATTTTTTGCTTCAGAAAGGCCTTTATAAAGATTTATCCGTTCATTTTCATTTTTTATATAATTTTTGGGTATATATGCGCTTACAGGCAGGTCAATCAGAACATTGTTTTCTTTTTCGGGTTCATTTCCTTTGAGAGCTTCGATTTCCTCCCTTATTATTTCACAGTAAAGGTCAAAACCGACACTGCTCATATGTCCATGTTGATTTGCTCCGAGAAGTTCCCCTGCTCCCCTTATTTCCAGATCTTTTAATGCAATATTGTATCCTGAACCAAGAGCATTAAATTCTTCAAGGGCTTTCAGGCGTTCAAGAGCATTGAAAGTAAGGCTGTCACGCTCAGTATAAAAGAAATAGGCAAATGCTCTTTCCGATGACCTCCCGACTCTGCCTCTCAGCTGATAAAGTTGTGATAATCCAAACCTCTGTGCATTTTCAACTATCAGGGTATTTACATTGATGATATCCATTCCTGATTCTATTATAGATGTGGTAAGAAGTATGTCGTATTTTTTGTTTATGAAATCTTCCATAAGCTTCTCAATTTTCCTGCCCTCCAGTCTTCCGTGGGTTATCGCTATCCTTGCGGAAGGGACAAGTTTTTTAAGCTCAAAAGCAAGATGGTCTATACCTATTATGCGATTTGAAACATAATATATCTGTCCGCCTCGCTGCATTTCTCTTTCAATCGCATTTTTTATTATAAGATTGTTTCTGCGTCCCACAAAAGTTTTTATAGGGTGACGGTTTTCCGGATAAGTTTCGATAAGAACTATATCCTTTATCCCTATCAGCGACATATAAAGTGTTCTTGGTATCGGCGTTGCCGTCATGGTAAGGACATCTACCTGTTTCTTCAGTAATTTCAATTTTTCTTTTGCGTTTACCCCGAATCTTTGTTCCTCATCCACTATTATCAATCCAAGGTCTTTAGGCTGAATATCGTTTCCAAGAATACGGTGCGTACCTATAAGTATGTCTATCTGTCCTGCATTGAATCTGCTTATTATTTCTTTCTGAACAGCTTTTTTTCTGAAACGGCTTATGACATCGACAATGACAGGATAATTCCTGAACCTCGACTTAAAAGTATTGAAATGCTGGTCAGCAAGTATTGTCGTCGGTACCAGCATTAGGACCTGTTTGCCATTCTCGGCAGCTTTAAAAGCTGCTCTTATTGCAACTTCTGTCTTGCCGAAACCCACATCTCCGCACAGAAGAATGTCCATTGGTCTGGCTTCCTGCATTTTTTCCTTGACCGTATTTATTGCATCAAGCTGATCCCGGGTTTCATTAAAAGGAAATAAATCTTCTATTTCTTTCTGCCAGGGGCTGTCAGGCTGAAATGAAAAACCTTCTGCTGCCTCCCTTTGGGCATACAGTCTTGCAAGATCAAATGCTAATGTCTTTACTGATTTTCTTACTTTTGTTTTAAGACTGTCCCACTGCTTTGAATTAAGAGATGTAACAACGGGCTCGGAGTCTCCGATATATCTGTGAATTCTTTCAGCCTGCCATGTGGGAACATAAAGCTTGTCTCCGCGGGCATATTCAATCAAAAAATAATCTTTTTTTACTCCGTCGTTGGTTTCAGATACTATATCAATATACTTCCCTATGCCATGAGATTTGTGAACCACAAAATCACCGGGATTAAACTGGTTGAATCCTTTTGCTTTTATTTCATATATTTCATCACTTCTTCTATCCAGCTGCTCATAAATATCAAGCTCGCCATACAGTGAAATATTCCCGGATCTAAATCCTCTCAAGAGTCTTTTTGCAGACAGGCTGATTATCCTGAAGTCATCAGTATTTTCCCCGAGTTCCTCTGTGGTTTTAAAAGACAGATTATTTTCTGAGAACAGTTCCGATATTTTCTTAATTCTTTCATTATTATCCAGTGAAATGAAGACATTTCTTTTAAGGCTGATATCTTTTTTAATATTTTCCAGAAAGGAGCCCGGGTTACTGAAGTTCCGGGACTGGCTTTTAATTCTGCTAAATTCAAAATATTCCCCCAGGGGATCGCAGGGATTTCCGGAATTTAAGTTATATTTAAAATCAAAACTGCTGTTTTCAAAAAAATCACCGGGTATTAAAAAATTTCTGATCAAATCAATATCCTGCAGTAAAAGTTCATCTTTTCTGATATTAAGCGATTTTTCTATTAGATCTCTCTCGCTCTTTAACTTAAGATAAACCTCAACGGGCTCACATATTACAAGATTGAATTCACCGACAAATCTGCCGAATAGATCCGGCAGTGAATAATACTGCTGCGGCCCTGCATCTTCATCCGGGGTAAGGCTTCCTATTTTCCAGGGCTCATTATTGGGACTTATCTCATAATTATCAGCCTCATATAATCCGGCATAATTGCTGATATCAAAAAATATTATTTTTTCCAGAGTGTTGTCAAAGAAATCAAATCTTACAGGATTTACTGATGACAGGTCAAAGACATCTATGATATCACCTCTTACGCTGAATTCACCCTTGTCAAAAACCTTGCTTACCCTTTCATATCCAAGCTCTGTAATATCCCTGATTAATTCTTCCCTGTTATAATCCTTCCCTTTTTCCAGCCTTATTTCTGAAAAGTCCGAAAGATTTCCTGATGACATCAGGTTTATTATGGAGGCTGCGCTTGCAACTGTGACAAACGGATCATTTTTCTCTTTAAAATTCAGGATTCTTTTTATCACCGATAGTCTCTGCGAGACCTTTCCGGCATCTGCAGGTTTGTTCTTCAGGAAGATCCCTTCTCCTGCAGGCGGAAAATCCATAAAATATTTTCTGTCTGATATACAGTTAAAATCATCCAGCAGTTCAAGATTCTTATCGCCTGAGGAAGTAATGACAAGAGTCGGAATACGGGTATGACTGTATAGGCCGGCTATTATGTATGACCAGAGGTTTTCGTCGGCATATATATTTTTTTTATTGGAAATGGAAAAATCTTTCCATTCTTTTTGATTCAAAAACAGGTTTAATAACATTAAAATCTCTTATTGTAAAAATCCGGATAAAAATAAAGAATGAGATATCTTCTGGGTGCTAGCCGGGCAATATTCCATTATACTTGTTCATGCAATATTCAATTCCATAATCTATATAGTCAATTACTGATTCATATGCATTTTCGCAAAGAATTTCAAGCTCTTTCAGTTCCCGAATGTTGAATTTTTTCAGAACATAATCGGCAGCCTTTTTCTGTCCGGGCGGTCTTCCCACCCCGAATCTAAGCCTTTCAAAGCTTCTGTCTTTCAAATGGCTTGCAATGGATTCAAGTCCTTTGTGGCCTGCGGTTCCTCCGCCTTTTTTATATTTCATGACCCCGAACTCAAGATCTATATCATCATGAATGACGAGAATGTTCTTTATTTCTTCTTTAAAAAATCTTATAGCCATTGAAAGAGAAGAGCCGCTATCATTCATAAATGTTAGCGGCTTCAAAACAATTATTTTTTTGCCTTTAATATTTAAATAAGCAGTATTTGACTTGAATTTCCTGCTTCTCTGTATTTCACCGGCTCTGCTGATTAATTTGTCGGCAACCATAAAACCGACATTATGTCTTGTTAAAATATAATCTTTTCCTGGATTACCAAGTCCGGCAATCAAGATCATTCTTTTTCTTCTTTTTCAGCTTTTTCTTTCTTTATAACTTCAGGTTCTTCCTCTATTACATCTTCTTCAGCTACTTCTTCTTCCTCTTCCTTGAGCTCAGTTGCATAAGATAGGGAAACAACCACTTCTTCAGGATTGCTTAAAACTTTTATATTCTCACTCGCAACAAGATCCGAAACTCTCATGAGTTCCCCGATTTTAAGATTGGCAACATCAACAACAATATTTTCAGGGATGTCTCTGGGCAGACATGATATTTCCACTTCTTTCAGGTTATGCTGGATTACCCCACCTTCCTCTTTTACCCCAATCGCCTTGTCTTCGTTTTCAAGAATAATAGGTATGGTAATTGTAACTTCCTGCTCCATTTTGATTCTTATAAAATCAAGGTGCGAAAATTCCCTTGAAATAGGCTCTTTCTGAAAATCTTTAAGCAGCACTGAAATTTTTTTTGCTTTTTCGTCATCTTTCAGGCGAAGATCAAAAATGTAGCCTGATGCTCCTTTTCCTTTTATCAGATCTTTGAATTTTTTTGCTTCAACCTTGATATTTAAAGGCTCGTTTTTTAGTCCATATACTACGCCAGGTATATATCCTGATTTCCTGAGCCTGCCAGAAGAATTCTTCTTAAGCTCTTCAGGGCTTCTTTTATAAATATCGATTACTAAATTTTCCATTACAGGTTAACCTTTCACAATAAAATAAGTATAAAAAACTTTTATACCAGATTTTCTCCCTTAAACAAATCACTTACAGATTTGCAATCATAAACTTTTTTTATCGTTTTTGCAAGAAGATTAGCAATTGAAAGTACAACAATTTTTCCCCCACATACCGGGCTGTCGATAGGCATGGTATCAAGCACCACTATCTCTTCAGCCCTTGAAGATTGCAAAATCTCAATTGCAGAACCGGAAAAAACAGGATGAGTGGCGGCAGCATATACTTTTCTGGCACCATGATGAAGAAGAATATCTATGGCTTCCACAAGAGTTCCTCCTGTATCAATAAGGTCATCAAAAATAATTGCCTCCCTGTCTTCAACATCCCCGACTATGTGCTCTACAGCCGCAATATTATGCTCCGGTCTTCTTTTATCAAGTATGGCAAGTGGAAAACCAAGCTGTTTTGCAAGAATGCTCGCTCTTTTTACACCACCGACATCAGGGCTTACAATTACGCCGTTTTTTATATTTTTGTCGCGGAAATATTTTGCGATTATGGGACTCGCTGTAATATGGTCTACCGGCACATCAAAAAATCCCTGTATTGTTGCGGTATGAAGATCAGCAACTATCAGTCTGTCAGCGCCTGCAACCTGAAGCAAATCAGCAAGAAGTTTTGCCGTAATAGGCTCGCGACCTTCAGCTTTTTTATCCTGTCGGGCATATCCGTAATGCGGCATTACAACATTTATTATTCCTGCCGAAGCTCTTTTCAATGCATCAAGCATTATAAGAAGTTCCATAATATTGTCATTAACGGGAGGACTGCATGTCTGCATTAAAAAAACCTCGGCGCCTCTTACACTTTCATTGAATCTGACATAAATTTCGCCATTTCTGAATTTTTTTCTTTCAATTTTCCCTACTCCAATATTAAGATATTCAGCAACTTTTGCTGCAAGCTGCGGGGTTGATGAACCTGTAAAAAGCATCATTCTTTTATTAGCGAGATAATCTCTCATTTGCAAGCTCCTTCATTTTTTTCCTTCTCTTTTTTTGCTCTAAATTTTACTGCTCCACCCTCAATATTTACCTGTTTGCTCCTGGCTATTGCAAGAGCATCTTCCGGGACATTCTCGGTTATCACCGAACCTGCTGCAACAATGGCTCCGTTTCCGATTTCAACAGGCGGGACCAGCATGGTATCTGAACCTATGAAAACATCATTGCCGATTATTGTTCTGTTTTTTCTAAAGCTGTCATAGTTACAGGTCACAGAAGAGGCTCCTATATTGACATTCTGACCTATCTCGGCATCGCCGATATAGGTAAGGTGCGGTATCTTGCTGCTTCTGCCTATCTTGGATTTCTTGACTTCGCAAAAGCCTCCGATTTTGACTTTGTCATCAGTTACCGTACCGGGCCTTACATAAGTGAAAGGCCCAATATTGTTATTTTCCCCGAGTTTTGCTTCTATAAGGACTGTGGAATTAATAACAGTATTTTTACCGATATGGCAGTCATATAGCTGAGCAGACGGACCAATAATGCATCCGCTCCCAATTGTGGATTTTCCATATATAAAAGTATTGGGATGGATTATCACATCCCTTGAAATAACTACCTCGTCCCCGATATAAGCCGATTCAGGGTCAGTCATACTTACACCCGAAAACTTCATCAGTTCTTCGTTTATCCTTCTCTGCATTATTTTTGTAACCCCTGATAATGCAAGTCTGTCGTTTACCCCCAGCGCTTCCAGAGCATCTTCAGCTTTCAAAGCCGCTGCTTTGTGTCCGTCTTTTATCATTTCCTCAATTATGTCCGTCAGATAAAACTCGTTCTGGGAATTATCAGTTTTCAGTTTTTTCAAATAATCAAATAAAGCTGCTGCTTTGAAACAGTAAATTGAAGAATTGATCTCGCATATTTTCTTCTCACTGTCGCAGGCATCTCTTTCTTCAACTATTCTTATGACCTCGTCTTTTTCATTTTTTACAATCCTTCCATACCCGTAAGGATCTTCAATCATTGAAGAGAGAAGAGAACATGAAAGATTTTTATCGTGCTGACTGTCAATCAGTTTTTCAAGTGTTTTGCTCTTTATGAGCGGACTGTCACCGGGCAGAACCATCACATCATCCCAGTCGCTGTCATAATATTTCCTTACCATATTTACTGCATGTCCGGTTCCGAGCTGTTCTTCCTGAAAAACAGGTATCGCCATAGGAAAATTTTCATTCAGATATTTTTCAAGTTCTTCATGTCCGAATCCTGTCACGACATATACTCTGGATGGATTCAGTTTACAAGCTTCTTTTAAAACATAATGGATCATGGGTTTGTCGAGGATCCTGTGCAATACTTTTGGAGTATGGGAAAGCATTCTTTTGCCTTTTCCGGCAGCAAGCACCACTATTATAAGATTTTTACAAGCCTTCATATTAATCTATCAGTTATAATTGCCTGAATTCAAACAAACAGATTAGCATTTTAACAAAAAATATAAAATTACAAAAATTCTCCGCCTCCAATTTCTTTTGATATAATTCTAAAGCTTTCATCAAAAAAAATTGTCAGATAAATGAGATTATTGCATTTATTGCCAAGAACCTCTTTTCTTATCATAAAAGAGGAACCTGAAGGGGCTTCGTCACTTTCATAGACTCTGGAGAAATCACTTGTTTTTCTTAATCCCACACTTATTTCTTCACCACATCTTTTGCATCTTACGCCGATTCTGATAAAATTGTCTTCCCGGCTGGAAGGCTGTGCAAAAAAATTTTTAAATTTTTTTAAGAAAGATGCCATTTTCTTAAGAAAAACCCCGATTACTTAAATATTACAGTTTTTTTGGCTTAATATCTTTATTAGCCGTATCTTTTCATTTAAATAAAACAGAAACAGCAAACATCTGAAATTATACCAGATATATTTTAAATTTATTATGATTTTAAAAAAATAAAACAGGCATCTTATTTCATATTATTTAAAATCAAGAGTAATTTTTTCGCCCATTGTGAATTATCGCTTGCCTTTCAGTTAAATCCCGGCGCTTTGAGTGCTGCAAAAAGGATTTTCATGGACTGACATCTCTTTTTGCTTCAAGATCAAGAAGTTTCCTTTTTAGTGGTATGCCGCTTGAAAAATTACCTATATCTCCGTTTGACTTGATAACTCTGTGACATGGCACTATAAGTATTAACGGATTTTTACCAAGCGCATTTCCCACGGCTCTGTATGATTTTGGCTTTCCTGCCTGTCTGCAAACTTTTTCTGAAAGCTGTTTATAGCTTATTTTATTTCCATAATCTATTTCTTTTGCTTTATTCCAGACAGTCTGCTCAAACACGGTTCCTGTAAGAAAAAACGTTCTGATATCAATGTTTTTTCTTTTCCCGGATAAAAAATCACTTACAGCTGAACTGATCATGGAATTTTTCCTGTATTCCAGAACCGGATTATCATTATTTTTTCTTAATTTTTCCAGATAATTGTCAAAGTTATCTTTTCCAACACCAAGATAACAGATACTGGTTTTGCCGGGATCGCCATCAGGCAGGGAAGAATCATTTTTATAGATGCAGTAAAAATTTTCGTTCCCTGTTTTAAAATCAAAATAATTTAAATTCATATCAGCACTCAAATTCCTTTCTTGCTTTTATTCCATTTTCAAAAGCATGTTTTACCGGTTTCATTTCCGTAATCGTATCGGCAATTTTTATTGATTCGGCAGGCGCATAGGCACCGGTCAGTATCACGGCAAGATTATCGGGTTTTTGTAAAAGAAGGTCTACAGTAATCAGGCCTTTTTTTATTTTTTATAACATTCATCTTCAAGCATGTGATTTTTATGATTTCCCGATTATTGCTATTAAAATACTTTTTAAAAAATGAAAATTAAAATATATACAAAAAAAAGATATATTACTTCCGCTATTTCCACAACAGCCCCTATTGCATCTCCTGAAAGCCTGCCTATTCTTTTAATAAGAAACTTTCCCGCTGTTTCTGTGAAAAGCGCTATCATGAAAATTATTATCAGACTTTTTAATACAGGGATAAGCACAAACAACAGGCTGCTGTCGCTTACAGACAGGGAGGTATTTATAATTATGCTGCTGAAATTGTTGAATAGAAAATTTTCCTTTAGAAAATATCCCGCTGCTGCATTAGACAGTATGTAAAATACAGACAGATAAACAGTTGTGGCAAAAAAAGCCTTTTTATTTCCATTCCCAATAAAGATACCGGTAAGACTTCCTGAAGACGCATAACCTGAAAATCTTGCAAAATGAAAATTTATTGTCCATCTTGAAAGTAGAGGCATCATCGAAAAAAAAGCAGTGAAGTTAATAAGTTTTATTACATCAAATGAGGGCAGAGAAGAAAAGTAGCTTTGAATACTACTGCCGGTATTTCCTGTAATATCAGTGTTTTTCAGAAGTTCAATGCTTTCAGTGTTCCGGGATAAAATAATAAAAATAATATAGACGATAGCAATCTTGAAAACAAACAGGAAGACAAGCGAAATTACTCCGAAAGCTCCTATATCGCTTTTTTTCATGATTTCCGTTATTTTTTCTTTATTTTTTTTGCCTGAAAATATTCCATCGGAAGTATCGGCAAGGCCGTCAAGATGCATTCCTCCCGATAAGAAAACTTCAGCAAGAACTGCAATGATGATGCATAAAATCCCGGGGAATATAAAGCCGGCAATCCAGAAAACAAATGAACAGAGAAGTCCTATGATTAACCCGACAAGGGGGAAATAATACAGGATTTTATGGAATATTTTTTCATCAATATATGATTTTTCAGAAATCCTGAAGATTGTAAGAAAGCCAAGAGCATTTAAAAAGACTTTCACTTATTTAATCCTTATACTGTTTCCGGCAATAAAAAAATAAATTTCATCTGAAATTTCAGATATCATTATATTTATCATACCCATTATATCCCTGAATATTCTGCCCAGAGGGTATGAAGGAACGATTCCCATGCCGACTTCATTTGAGACAATTATGAATTCAATATTTTTTTCTTCTGAAATATTCCGGCACATTTCCAGAAATATGCTGAAAAATTCCTTTACTTCTTTTTCTGCCTGCTTTTCCAGTTTGTTGCTCACTATTTCAGACTCATCTATTTTAAATTTATGTATTATTCTGAAAAGCAGAATGGTTATGCAGTCAATTAAAACAACGTCATGCATGTTTTCAAGAATTTTATCAAATATTTTTTTCATGTCTTCCGGTGCAGGATGTCTTTTCTCAATTTCATATGTCTTCCATGTAGATGGTCGTCTCTTCCTGTGCGACGCTACTCTTTTCTTCATTTCATCATCTATTATTTCTGATGTCGCCAGATATGCGACATTCCGGGACATTTCCTGAGCCATCTTTTCGGCATAAGAACTTTTTCCGCTTCTGGCACCTCCCAGTAAAAAAAATATATTGCCCATATTAATCCTCGCTACTCATCTTGCTTTTTATTTGCGGCTGTTGATTTTTTATTCTGATTTTCCGGAAACCCTGGCTTCCGAAAATGTAGCCATTTCATTCATTATTCTGACAGATGCTTCAGCAAAACCCATCCCAAGCGCTGCTCCGGTTCCTTCTCCCAGTCTCATATCCAGATTAAATAATGGCTTAATCCCGAGTTCTGAAAGTATAACCGTATGCCCTTTTTCGACAGACTGATGGGAAGCAATCATGAAATGCCTGCTGTTCGGACATAATTTTAAAGCTATAAGAGCTCCTGCGCTTGAAATAAAACCGTCTATTACAACCGGGACTCTGTTTAATGATGCTCCGATAATCAGTCCTGCAATACCCCCTATTTCAAAACCGCCCACTTTGGAAAGAACATCAAGTGCGTCATCGGGATCGGGCTTGTTTATTTCTATTGCTTTTTTAATGACATTTACTTTATTTTGAAGTCCTTTTTCATCCAGTCCTGTCCCGCTGCCGGTGACCTCGGCAACATCGGCATTACAGAGAACAGCTGCGATTGCTGAGCTTGCAGTGGTGTTTCCTATTCCCATATCTCCTGTTCCTATGATATCAGTGCCGGTAATATGATTTGTACCGGTAATATGATTTGATTTTTTCCGGGAGGCAAAATTATACGTTTCCATGCCGTGGAGTATGCTCAGTATTGCTTCTTCTCTTGTCATGGCAGAGCCTTTTGCCATATTTCTTGTGCCGTAACCTATTTTTTTATTGATTAAAAAAGGATGTTCCTCAAAATCATAATTTACCCCCATGTCAACAACCATGACTCTGGCCCCTATATGATTTGCAAGAACATTGATTGCAGCTTTTCCGTTTAAAAAATTCTTCACCATCTGAGGAGTGACTTCCTTTGGATAGGCGCTTATTTTTTCATCGGTTACTCCGTGATCGGCTGCCATCGTGAATATGATCTTATTATCAAAACCGCCGACAAGCTTTCCGCTTATTCCGGCTATTTGTCTGGCAAGCTCTTCAAGCCTGCCAAGGCTACCCCTTGGCTTGGTGAGATCATCCAGTTTTTCCTGAGCCTGCTTTAATGCACCGCTGTCCAATGTTCCGACCCTGTTTATATTTTCTTCAAGCTGTGAAAAGAGTTTTTCTTCATTTTTACTATTATGAGAATTCATTTTTCCCTTTCTGATTATAACTGAAATTTCAAATAAAAAATCCCTGCTGCCCTTACATGAAAAGTAAAAACATCAAGGATTATAATGAATTACATATAATCCTTTCTCTTTCCACGAAGAAAGTCATATCTTTAAAAAAGGCAGGTCTTCTGGCTCTCGGTTTCTCCTACTCCCTGCACCTTCCCGCCTATATGATTATAAGCAGTGGCATATTGCATGTTTCGTCCCGATTACAGCGGCGGGCCCGCGTTCGATTTTAACGAACTTCCCTTTTAATTCCTTAATAAACCTTTTTTTAGATAATAAAATCAAAGAGCAATAATCTTTAACCGACAGTTATGCTTTTTAATAAATCAAATATTAGTTACTTGTAAACATTCTGTCAAAACAAGTTAATTTTAAACCTTTTAAATTATCTGCAGGTCTGCACTTTGCGGCAAAACCTGCAGATAGTGATTTAAATATTTATTTCTTTATATTATAGAAAGCTTTGATTCCGGGATACTGCGCTTCTTCGTCAAGTTCTTCTTCTATTCTGAGAAGCTGATTGTATTTTGCAACTCTGTCTGTCCTTGAGGGAGCTCCGGTTTTTATCTGGCCTGCATTGGTGCCTACCACAACATCGCATATTGTAGTATCTTCGGTTTCGCCTGAACGATGGGAAATGACTGCAGTATAGCCGGCTCTCTTAGCCATTTCAATTGCTTCCAGTGTTTCTGTAAGAGTGCCTATCTGGTTTAATTTTATAAGAATGGAATTTGTTACTCCCATTTTTATGCCTTTCCCCAGTCTTTTTGTATTTGTTACAAAAAGATCATCTCCGACCAGCTGTACCTTGCTGCCTATTTTGTCGGTAATCATTTTCCAGCCATCCCAGTCTTCTTCAGCCATACCGTCTTCAATCGAAATGATTGGATATTTTTCAACAAGTGAAGCATAGTAATCAACCATTTCAGAAATTGACAGGATTTTACCTTCACCCTCAAGATGGTATTTGTTATCCTTGAATAATTCTGTTGCCGCAGGGTCAAGAGCTATAAATATATCTTTTCCGGCTGCATATCCTGCCTGCTCAATTGCCCTCAGTATATATTTGATTGCATCTTCATTTGTTTTGAGATTGGGCGCAAATCCTCCTTCATCACCAACAGCTGTATTCAGACCGTCCTTTTTTAGAACAGATTTCAGCGTATGAAATACTTCGGCGCACATTCTGAGAGCTTCTGAAAAAGTAGCAGCCCCTGCAGGCATAACCATAAATTCCTGGAGGTCAACCGTGTTATCAGCATGTTTTCCGCCATTTAATATGTTCATCATCGGAACCGGAAGAGTGTGAGCATTTACTCCGCCGATATATTTATACAAAGGCATCTCAAGAGAAAAAGCAGCAGCTTTTGCAACTGACAGAGAAACGCCAAGAATTGCGTTTGCGCCGAATCTGGCTTTGTTTTCTGTTCCATCAAGATCAATCATCAGTTTATCTATAGTCCTCTGGTCAATTGCATCATATCCTTCCAGCTCAGGCGCAATATAATTATTGACATTCTCAACTGCTTTGAGAACACCTTTTCCAAGATATCTCTTATTGTCTCCGTCTCTTAATTCCACCGCTTCAAAAGCGCCTGTGGACGCTCCGGAAGGAACTGCGGCTCTTCCCACAGCTCCGCTTTCAAGCACTGTTTCGACCTCAACAGTGGGATTGCCCCTTGAATCAATTATTTCCCTTGCATGTACATCCAGTATGCTTGTATACTCACTCATTTTTTTCCTTTCAACATAATTTAAATACACTTATTTTCAGTTATTAAAAACAATATATTTTTTATTGTATTCAATATATTTTTTAAAAACACTTAATATTATCAAAAAAAGCAACTATTTCAAAATCAAAATAATAAATCCGGAAATATCTTTAAAGGTCTTTAAATTATAAATTATTTTTGACAAAAACTTATCGTAAAATATAATAAATTATCTATACATACTTATTCAATTAATATGAAAAATATGATTTTTTCATTTTTTACTGTTTTGAATTAATTTAAAAAAGATACCATTAATAATCTGAATGCCGAACCGGAAGAACAATAGTTTGGCATTATTTTCAACATCTTAAACAACAGGTGAAAGACATGTATAAAGCAAAGCATATAGCCGGGCATCATGAAAAAGCATTAAGAGTTTTTTATTGTTTTTTGGCAGCAATTCTGGTCTTTACCGGTATATCGCTTACCGCATGTAGCAGAGAGACAGTTTCGCCGGAAACAGTCAGTGTGGTAAAGAGCACTATTTCCCAAGTAATCGATGCAACCGGAAATGTAGATTCATCAGAATATAAGAATCTTTCAGTTCCGGCATCAGGCAGAGTAATAAAATCTGTCAAAAAAGGCGATTCGGTAAAAAAAGGAGAAATACTGATAGAAATTGACGACAGAAGAACCAAACTGCTTATAAGCCAGACTGAGGAAAACATTGCAATAGCTGAAAGTTCTCTTAAAATGGCAAAGCTTAATTATCAGAGTGCGCTTGATGCAAATCATATAGCAGTACAGCTTTCAAAAGATAATAATGATATGGCTTCCCAGTCTGTTAAAAGCGCGCTTACCGCTTTGGAAAATGCAAATAATCTTGGTTCAATATCGATACAGAATGCCGGTAATTCTCTTGCAGACGCGCAAAACTCATACAATCAGACAATAAGCCAGGCAAAAACTGCACTTGAACAGGCAAATTATCAGCTCATTACTGCAAAAAACAATGGTCTCACGGGGGTGGCTCTCGCGCAGTATGAATCAGCGGTAGCTAATGCACAGGCTTCTTATAATAGCGCGGTTGCAGCCGCTGAAGCATCAATAAATTCTGCCGCTTCAGCTGTCAGCCAGGCAGAAGCAAGCGCACGCTCCGGCAGCGAGAGCGCAGAAGAAGCATACAGGCAGGCACTCATCAGCCAGTCAGCAACCTACTGGAATACCATTGCCAGCATTGAGCAGGCTGAAAGCCAGATAAAAGCAGCTCTGGAAAGTATAAATACAGCAGAGATTCAGGTAAATATTGCCGGAATAAATCTAGATATAGCAAAACTTGACCTGGAAAACACAGCAATAAAAATGCCTTTTGACGGAATCGTGCAGAACATCAGTTTCACTGAAGGAGAATATCTTTCTCCGGGAATTTCTGCAGTTACCGTATTTAGCAATGAGCTTGAAGTAAAAACAAATATTGAAGAATCAGATATATCAAAAATAAAAACCGGCCAGAAAACAGAAATAACTTTCGATGCATTTCCGGATGAGGTTTTTGCGGGTGAAGTAAAAGAAATATCGAGAGTATCAAATAATCTTGCAGGAGTTATAACTTTTCCGGTTACAATAGAAATTACTGACGAAAAAAAAGATTTGCTGATGCACGGAATAAGTGCAAATATAACAATTTTCATAAGGGAGAAAAGCGATATTCTTGTAGTTCCTTCAATAAGCATTTTTGAGGAAAACGGAAAAAGTTTTGTTTATATGTATGATCCTTCACTGAAGGAAGGGTTTACGATAAAAGAAGTAAAAACCGGTGTGAGCGACTTTGAAAACACTGAAATAGTATCAGGATTAAGCGAGGGGGAAGAAATATTTCTTGTAAAGCCTGAGAGTGAAAGAACAAATATTTTTTCCGGATAATAAATTTTAATATTATATAAATAAGAATAAAGCTACTTATTCATCTGGAACATGCAAAACGGTATGATGCCGGACGATTTTTGTAAAATGAGATATGCAGATCGGAATATGGCAAAAAACATTATAAAAATTAAACAGATAACCAAAACCTACAGGCTGGGAAAAATACAGGTAAAAGCTTTGAGAGGCATTGATCTTGATATAAATGAAGGTGAATTTGTATCAATAATGGGACCTTCAGGCTCAGGCAAATCAACATTGATGAATCTTATCGGGTGTCTTGATGCCCCTACTTCCGGCAGATATTATCTGGAAGACACTGACGTAAGCAAGCTCAATGATAATCAGCTTGCAGCTATAAGAAACAGCAAGGTCGGATTTGTTTTTCAGACCTTTAATCTGCTTCCGAGACTAAGCACATTTCAGAATGTCGAGCTTCCCACTATATATTTTTCAAAAAAGATAGCAAACAAAAGCAGGAAAATATATGACTACATAACGTCTGTCGGTCTGAAAGGCAAAGAAAAGAACAAACCTAATGAACTTTCGGGCGGAGAAAGACAGAGAGTAGCAATAGCGCGGGCATTAATAAACGATCCTACAATAATTCTTGCTGACGAGCCCACAGGCAATCTTGATTCCAGAACCGGTGAAGAAATAATGGCAATATTTCAGCAGCTAAACAAAGAAGGAAAAACAATAATACTTGTAACACACGAACTTGATATTGCACATCATACAGAAAGAATCATATATCTCAGAGACGGAATGATAATAAAAGAAGAAAAAGTAGACAAACCTGTAAATGCACGCGAGCTGCTGGAAAAAATGCCAAAGATAGAAGATAAAATAAATTCGGGAGCTTAAAAATGGGTTCCTTCAGTGAAAATATAAAAATAGCTTTTCAGTCTCTTTTTTTAAACAAACTGAGATCCGTTCTGACGATGCTTGGCATTATTATCGGCGTCGGTGCGGTTGTTGCCGTAATGTCTATCGGTTCCGGAGCACAAGATTCAGTCATAGCAAGCATTCAGGGAATAGGCTCTAATCTTATAATTATTATTCCCGGAAGCTCACAGGAAGACATGGGAGCATTAAATCAGTTCAGCACAGCAAATAAAGAATCTCTTAAACTTGAGGACGTGGAAGCAATAAAAAAATATTCAAGGCATGTCAGAGGAGTAATCCCTGTAATCTTAAGTGCGGCTCCTGTCACATATTTTAACAAAGGAATAAATGCTTCCGTCTATGCCTCCAGCGAAGATGCCGAGAAAGTATATAATTTTGAGATTGAAAGAGGCAAATTTTTCTCAAAAAGCGATGTTGCAAATTCAGCTAATGTCGCTTGTATCGGCCCTACCGTTTCAGACAAACTTTTCGGAGATGAAGATCCTCTGGGAAAGACAATGAAAGTAATGGGCAGGAATTTCAAGATAATAGGAACCATAAAATCAAAAGGAACCAATATGTTCGGCCAGGATCAGGATAATGCTATGGCTGTTCCAATAACAACTGCCATGAACAAGCTTTACGGCCAGAAATATCTCAGCATGATAATAGCAGATACGGAAACTGAAAAAGATATTGATATTGCAAGTGAAGAAATAATAAGGATTTTGAGAAAACAGCATGGCCTTAAAGGCAGCGATAAAAATGATTTTTCCATTCAGAGCCAGACAGAGATACTTGAAGCTTTAAGCACTGTAACAAATATTTTCACCATTACAATCGGAAGCATAGCCGCCATATCGCTGCTTGTGGGAGGCATCGGGATTATGAATATAATGCTTGTATCTGTTACAGAAAGAACCAGAGAGATCGGTATCAGAAAAGCAATAGGGGCAAAAAACAGGGATATACTTATTCAGTTTCTGACAGAAAGCGTTGTGTTAAGTATGAGCGGCGGAATAATGGGTATAATATTTGCAGGGATAATAGCCCTTGTTTTAAACAGATATTCCCCCATTGCCGCAACAATTTCACCTTTTTCGATACTGCTTGCTGTTTCTTTCTCCACTTTTGTAGGCTTGTTTTTTGGAATATATCCGGCGATGCGTGCTGCCGGACTTAATCCAATAGAAGCGCTGAGATTTGAATAATATTTATTTAAGAATCAGCTTTTTGTTTAAAATTATCAATTGTCTCATTGAAGAAGTTTTTTACTCTTCCCGATTCATAGGAAAGAAAACTTCCTGCTTCCTTAAAACCCTGTTCTATTTTTTCGGATAGTTCTTTTCTTGTTTCTCTTCCTGATTTGGGTGCAACAAGAATTCCCACTGCAACTCCAACACCTAATGCAAGCAACATAAAACCAAAGACATCACATTTTTTCATATATTCCCGCTTTCCGGTAAAAGATTATAAATATCATTATAATTATTATAATTTGCTTTAACTATTTTTCAGCTGACTGCTGGGATGACTGTGCCGCTTTCCTGGCTCTTCTTTTATTTCTTCCCCTTATTGAGCCCCATACAATAAGAATCACTATCCCGGCAAGTACAAGCAAAGGACTTATGGCAATAAAGAAGAAAGCTATTCCGTTAAGCACCTTCACTGCACCTTCAGCGCCTCTTTTAACAGAATTTATAAATCCTCCGCCTTCAATGGGCGCTACCACTTCAGGTTCGTAAAGATTTATGTCAATAGTGGAAAGGCTCACCATATTGTCAAGATAATTCATTCTTCCTTTTATTACTTCAATTTCTCCCTGCACATAGCTAAGTTCTTTCTGTACTTCTATGCTGTCTGAAACATCTGTGGATTTAGCCATAAGATCAAGAAGGACTTTTTCCTGTGCTTCATAATTTCTAAGCCTGCTTTCAAGATCAACATATTCCTGTGTGACGTCCTGGCCGGAAATTCCAATGGATTTCACATCCCCGATCTTCTTAATCTCTTCAACAACTGAATTGAATTTTTCGCTGGGAACCCTTATGGCAATCCTTCCGCTTGATATGTTCCCTTCAGGGTTGGAGTAGCTTTCAGTATCGCTTACAAATCCTCCATTGCGTTCAGCGATTATGGTCATCTCAAGCATTTTGTCCTGAAAGCTTCCCTTTTCAACCTGGATTGAAATATAGGCAGATCTAATTATTTTAAGTGAAACAGAAGAAGTCACTCCCCCTGATCTTTCACCATCGCCGGCTATTTCTCCTTCGGCATTTTCATACATATAGGCATCTTCGGCCGGTTCAGCCATTTTTGCGCTTTCTGAATAATAACTCTCCTCTGCCATAGCAGATGACTGATCTCTTAAAGCTCTTGAGCTTGCACAGCCTGTAAAAATAATTGCAAAAGATATTATTAAAACCATGCACGGAACAAAAACTGCAGTAAAGCTCTTTTTCATTTCTACTCCTTTAAGTATTGGAATCTAAAACCGGAAAAAATTTTATTAACAAAAAACGATAAAATTATTTTTTATAATTTTACCATATTCCGGAATTAATATAATCATTAATTGACAGAGCAGCTTTTTTACCGCCTCCCATTGCAAGAATAACCGTTGCCGCTCCTGAAACAATATCACCGGCCGCAAAGATACCTTTTATATTTGTTTTGCATGTTTCTTCATCAGCCGCTATATTCCCTTTTCTGGTCAGGGCAAGTCCGGGTATTTTATTTAACAGCAACGGATTAGGCCCCTGCCCTATAGCCATTATTACCGCCTGTACTTCCATCTCAAATTCAGAATCCGGAACAGGCACCGGGCTTCTCCTTCCGGAACTGTCAGGTTCTCCGAGTTCCATCCTTATACACCTTATTTTTTCTACAAAACTCTCATTTCCAATTATTTCCACAGGATTTGAAAGTATGTGAAAAATTATTCCTTCCTGTTTTGCATGTTCAATCTCTTCAATTCTTGCAGGCATTTCTTTTTCAGTTCTTCTGTATACAAGATAGACTTTTTCAGCCCCAAGCCTCTTTGCAGTTCTTGCGGCATCCATAGCTACATTGCCGGCACCTACCACTGCGAAATTTTTTACTCTTTTGATGGGAGTATCATGTTCCGGAAACAAATATGCTTTCATAAGATTATTTCTTGTCAGAAATTCATTTGCTGAATAAACTCCGTTTAAATTCTCTCCCGGAATTCCCATGAAATAAGGCAGGCCTGCACCAGTTGCAACAAATATTGCTTTATAGCCTGAACCAAACAAATCATCCACGGTATAAGTGCTTCCGACCAGTGCATTCGTAATTATTTCTACCCCCAGATTTTTAACATAATCCACTTCTTTTTTTAATATGGATTTTGGCAGCCTGAATTCAGGAATGCCGTATACAAGCACTCCTCCGGGTTCGTGCAAGGCTTCAAAAATAGTGACACTGTGACCCATTTTAGCCAGCTCGCCGGCACATGTAAGTCCGGCAGGGCCTGAACCTACAACTGCAATTCTGGCTTTTACTCCTGACTTTGCGGCAATGTTTTTCAGGCTTCTGCTACTGTTATCATCATGGGTTTTTTCCAATTCATTGAAAGTATTCTCAAGACTATCGTCATTTTTTTTACTGCTGCCATTTTTGTTTTTTTCATACCAGTCAGCAGCAAATCTTTCAAGCCTCCCTATGGCTACAGGCTCATTTCTTATTCCGAGAATGCATTTTTTCTCGCATTGATCTTCCTGGGGGCAAACTCTTCCGCAAATAGCGGGAAGTGAGTTTTTTTCCCTTATTTTTTCAAGAGCTCCGCTGAAATCTTTCCTAGCTATAAGACTAATAAATGCTTTTATATCAATTTCAACAGGGCATCCTTCTATGCACGCCGGCACTTTACATTGAAGGCATCTTTCCGCTTCCCAAACTGCCTGCTCCTCATTATATCCGAGAGCAACTTCATAAAAATTTTTAATTCTTTCCTGTGGCTGCTGCTCAGGCATTGAAATTTTTTCTTTTTTTATTTTTTTCTTTTTCTTTTCTTCCATAACCAATACTCTTATAAAGATTTATAAATCCAGCTTACATGAGCCGGTATGATTTTCCTTTTTATACTCTTCCATTGAGAGTTGTTCCTCTTCACAAAAATAATTCTGTCTGGCAAGCAGGAGATCAAAATTAACCAGATGTCCGTCAAATTCCGGTCCATCGACACATGCAAATTTTGTATCGCCTCCTACTTCAACCCTGCAGGCTCCACACATTCCGGTCCCGTCTATCATTACTGAATTAAGAGATACAGTAGTCTTTATGCCAAAATCCCTTGTTACATCACATACAGATTTCATCATTAGCGTCGGCCCTATTGCAATCACTCTGTCAGGCATGCCGGTACTGCTGCTTTTATCCCGTGAAGACATTATCAGTTCTTTCAGTTTTGCAGAGACAAAACCTTTGAATCCTTTTGAGCCATCATCAGTGCACACAAAAAAATTATCTGAATAAACCTTCATTTCGTCTTCAAGTATCAGAAGCTTCTCATTTCTGGCTCCTATTATTGTAGTAACTGTATTGCCGGCATTTTTAATTTCCTTAAGTATGGGAAAGACAGGAGCTATGCCCAGCCCGCCTCCTATGCAGACAACGTGCCCGAATTTTTCGATTTCGCTGCACTTGCCAAGAGGCCCCAGCACATCAATGACTTTTTCGCCTTCGCGCATATTCTCAACAAGAGTCGTTGTCTTGCCGATTGTCATTGAAATCAAAGTAATGCTTCCGGCTTTTTTATCTGAGTCTGCAATAGTGAGGGGTATCCTTTCGCCAGTGGGAACAACTCTTATAATCACAAACTGCCCCGCTCTTGCATTAAGGGCAATCTGTGGATTATAAATCACAAGTTTTACAATTTTTTCTGCCAAATCCTCTTTTTTGATTATAACATTAATATCACTTTTTACCATCTTCCGCTTGAGCCTCCTCCTCCGGAACTTCCTCCGCCAAAACCGCCAAATCCTCCTCCGGAACTTCCTCCATCTGAACCGCCACCTATAAAACCTCCGCCTGAAGATCTGGATTTTTTCGGAATATTCACAATTTTTTCATCATGAAAATCACAATAAGTGCAATCTCTTATAACGACTTTTTTCCCTTTGCTCGTATAGGTCGGAGATTCAAGAATTTTTTCCCGGATTTTTAGCCTGATTTTTTTACACTTCGGACATTTCCTTTTAAAAATATTGACAATTGTTGTTATGATTATAATTAAAGCAATAATAGGAAGCCAGCATATAAAAAAACATTTTATATCGCTCCCGCCGCCGGAAGTACTTCCGGATGAAATACGGGTCGTTATTACATCCGGCTCTATCAATGTCATTCCGGCATCTTTATATATCTCATTTGCAATGGCAACCACGCCGTTATAAGCACCGGCACCGTAATCGTCATCCTTAAAAAAAGGCACTATTATATCGTTTATTATCCTGCCGGACTCCAGATCGGTGATTGCGCCTTCCACTCCATAGCCGACTTCTATCCTTAGCTGTCTGTCTTCAACAGCAATCAGCAGCAAAACACCGTTATCTTCGTCCTTCTTACCTATTCCCCATTTTTCGAAAAGTTTTACTGCATATTCTTCAATGGTTACACCTTCAAGGCTTTGAATTGAAACTACCGCAATTTCCGCACCTGTGCCAGCTTCAAGATTTGTTATCACACCGGTCATATCGGAAGCAGATTGTGGGTCAAAAACTGAGGCAAAGTCATTTACATAGCCGGCATAATCAGGATACAGGGGTTCTGAAAAAACTGCTCCTGAAGCAAGGAAAGATAATATGCTGAAAATGAATAAAAATAAAAACAGACGCAGTACAAACATTTTTTTATTCAAAAGCAAAACTACCTTCCCGATACTTTGGTAAATATTTATAAATTCAAATTATGAGAGATTGCTTACCTGAAAATTTAAGTGAGATTAAACTGCTTATTCAATGCTCATATCTATTTCAGGAGCTGTCTCTGCACCCTCTTTAGCAGCAAAGAATTCTTTCTCTTCAAATCCCAGTCTTCCTGCGATAATAGAGTTTGGCCATGATTTTATATATACATTATAATCTCTTACCGATTCATTAAATCTTTGTCTCTCCACAGTAATTCTGTTTTCCGCACCTTCAAGCTGATTCATCAAATCTCTTACGGTCTCGCTTGCCTTGAGTTCAGGAGTATCTTCAACAACAACTTTAATGTCTCTTATAAGGGCATTAGCATCACTTGCAGCGCTTTCCAGTTCTGAAGGAGTCTGCGCAGACTGTATTCCGCTTCTGGCTGCAGCAATTTCCTCAAAGATATCTTTTTCCAGCTTCAGATAAGCTTTTGCAGCTTCAGCTATATTTGGTATAAGATCAAGTCTTCTCTGATAAACATTCTGCACCTGAGCCCAGGATTCACTGACTTTGACATCCTTGGCAACCATATTATTTCTTATGCTGATATAAAATCCAAAAAAGACAGCTATCAGTATAAGTATAAACAGAACCGCTATTGCTGAGCACCCGATTGCAAATTTCTTATTCAATTTCCCCGGTCCTTTCCACTTTGACTATTATTTATTTAAAGTTATTTTACACAGACTTTAACAACTGCAGGCCTGATTACAAAATCATTGAGCATATATCCCTTTCGAAGAACGGATATCACATGATGGTCATCCACATCATCGGACGCTTCAGTAACAGCTGCCTCGCAGATATGGGGATCAAACTCTTCACCTACAGGATTTATAACTTTCAATCCTTCTTTTTCAAGGATCTCAATAAGCTTATCGTGTATCATCTTAAGGCCTTTGAAAAATTCATTGTCTTCGTTTCCTGAAGAAACAGCCATATCAATGGCGCTGTTAAAACTATCTATTACCGGAAGAAGTTTTTCAATAAGATCCTTATTGGCTCTTTTTATCAGTTCAATGTGCTCTTTAAGCGTTCTTTTCCTGTAATTTTCATAGTCAGCCTGGATTCTTTTTATTCTGTCCATATGCTCATTTTCAGATTTTTTAAATTTTCCAAGTTCTTCTCTTAAAAGCTCCATTTCCTCAAGAAGCTCTCTGACAATAATATTTTCAGACAAAGACTCATCTTCCATAAGCCTTTTTATAAAATCTCCATTGCCTTTTGATTTCTTTTTTACTTTTTTATCAGCCATATTCCACCTCTTAAAATTCAATTACCTTAAAAAGGTACAGGTTAAAGATAATATTATATAATAAAATCTACTTTATTTTCCACTACTCGTTATATGGATATCCCCTGTTGAGACCATGTCTTCCGTAAAGAAATATCCCTGGCAGTCTGCCGGCGCAAAATGGAAATGAACAGTTATTTTATCCCCGTTATCTGCTGCAACATTAGCGATCTTTACAGCTATCCTTATTGTTTGACCCGGTTCAATGCCTGGAATAATGGAGCCTATTTTTTCAGGTTCAACTATAGATTCTGAAGAACTGGTGGTGCTGGTATCAGAAATAACTGTTCCTGTTGCGGTATACGCCCTGATTACTCTTGTAACAACAGTTGATACTGCAATCCTTTTGCCATCTTTTTCCTGCGTCTGCTTTGTGGTAGTTATAATAGTGGTTGTCTTAACTGACTTGTCATTATTATATGTGATTGTTTCTTCCACATCTCTTGTTCCGGAGACATTTATCCAGTCAGCTATCTGTGTAACCCTTATATCTTCATTTGAATAATAGTTGGTGCCTGTATTTGGATCCCAGATGTAAACAGCCCAAAGGGGATTTAAAGCCATATTGGGATCTGACTCAGGATCAAGAATAAAAAAGTCAAAAACCGGTTGTATATTTACCGGAACATTTCCTGTATTGGTTATCTCATAATACTGTGTATACCACTGTCTTCTTGCAATAACATCGCCCTGTATGTTATCCATCTTTTTTAATGAAATGTAATACCTGGGTGCCGGCAAAGGCAGGATATTGCTGCTTATCAGATTTCCTGCTTTGTCAATGACCCATAATGTATAAAAATAAGCTTTCCCGCTTATTACATTTTCATCTTTAAAATTAGTAACTGAACTATCCGTTATTGTAGCAATAACATCATCGGTCGGATACTGGGGGCTCAGACATGGTTCGTCTACTCTTACTATCTTGTATGAGAGAAATTCTTCATCATTGCTTTTTTCCCAGCTCAGGGCATTGCCGCTGTCTGTTACATACCCCGTCAGGCTTATCGGTTCAGGAGAAAGAGTGTCATTGAGTATAAGGATATTTCTGGTTACGGGAGAACTTGGTTCTTTATTACTGTTAAGACACCACAATGAAATGGAATTCTCTCCTCTTTCAAGCTCAACATTGGCAAAACTGAAGTTTCCGGAAGCATCACTCCGTATGCTGGCTATTATTTTATCATTTATTTTTAAGTAAACATCAGCAGAAGACATACCTTTGCCTGCTATAAAAACCTGTGGTTCATAAGATTTGGTATAATAATACTGACCGATCTCCTTCAGATTAGTCGGATCTTCATATATTTTGAAGTCGAGGGCTTTTCTCACATTTAAAATAAACACAAGTTTTGTAGGCTCGCTTTTATTGCCGGAAGTATTTACAGTATAAACATTAACGGTATTCTGCCCTTCAATCAGCTCAACACCGTCTTCAATGCTGAATTTGCCATAGTTGTCAGTTTTATAAGTTTTTTCTATTGTTTTACCATTTATCTTTAATTCTATTTTTGACTGCGGTTCAGCTTCCCCGGAAATAATAATAAGTTTTTTGTCTGTCTCGGATGCGAATTCCTCATAAAGCTTGTGGGAAGTAATTATGGGAGGACTTACTATCTTTTCGGACAAACTTTCAAGTTCTTTATTTAAATCAAATTCATCGTCACTGTCAGCCTGCTTATTATTTTTGACTGAAACAGTAGTAATATCACCAGGCAGCAATGAGCAGCCGGCAGAGATAACTGCAGGGATAGTGCAAATGAAAATAAAAAATAAAAATATTTTTTTAAATTTTTCCATATTGTTACTCTTGTTTGTATTACACTTTTTATTAAATTCCACTACTTTTTGATATTCTGTTTATAATAAAATACTAAAAGAAAGTTTTGTCAAAAACAATTTTCCAGCTTTTATTCTCCTCCAGAAGATAAATATATTTTTTATAATCTTTTATCTCTCCGTTAACATAAGTAACATTGAACTCACAGACTACTTTTGTAAATTCCCTTTCATAACCCAGATATATCGTATTTTTTATCTCGATATTTTCTATGTCATTCAGAATAATATTGAGCTCATTGATAAATTTTTCCTTACTTATATTGTTTTTGTCCTCTGTCTTTAAAAGATTATCATATACGATATCCGGCCTCTTGCTTTTCAGAGCATCAAGAAAATCAATTACAGTTTTTTCAGGTTCGGTTTTTACAAGATATCCTACTTTGTTTTTTATATTGCCGATACTGCATCCCGAAAGAAAAACCATACAAAAAATCCCCAGCACTACCAGGACTGACAAAAATAAAATATTTTTTTTTATTTCACTTCTACTTATCATTATCCGTCTGCCGGCTGTAGTTAAAGATTTTCCGCTATATATCTTATTATAGCATCAGCAATACATCTGCCTGTTCTCTGCTGAAAATCCCTGTCTGCCAATAGTACAGCCAGATCTTTATTATTCATATTTCCCCCCTCAATATACACCGAAGTCATATTCGTGTCTTTCAGAACAGCATAGCTGGCGCCCGATGATTGAACAGATACGCCCGATATATTTTTTTCAAACTCACTGCATATAAGATCGGCCAGCCTCTTGCCATTTCTGGAAAATGATTTTATACCTTTGAAGTAATAGCATTGGAGGATATTTTCATCTTTATTTTCACCATAGCCGATATTTGTACTTACAAGCAAATCCCCTTTTGCCTTGTTTGCTTTTTTAATTCTCGAAAAGATGCCTTCATAAGGGTTTCCTGCTTTATCTGAAGTAACAGATACCAAAAAACCGTTATTTTTTAATATGTCAGAGCAGATTTCAGATATTTTTGAACAGATATCAATTTTATTTTTAACATTATCTCCCGGTCCGTCTTTCATATCAGAAGGGAAAACTCCGCAGTCAAGTATTATTTTTAAAGGTTTTTTCTGACTGTTTTTTATTTTTTTTAAAATCGGATAGTTTGAACTTTGCTTGTCATCTATGATTCTTTTTAATCCAACAAGATGCTCAAGTGTTTTTCCGCCAAGAATGCCATCCATTTCAAGCTTCATGTTTTTCTGGAATTCCGTCAGAGCCTTGCCTGTGCTTTTATTAAATATTCCATTCTCATTATTTTTAAAAAACCCCAGTGATTTCAGCCAGAACTGCAGGGTTTTTACATCATCCCCTCTGAAAGGAGGCTCTTTCAGATAGAGAAGTCTGTCTCCGATGGAATATCCTGCATCAACAAGCTCCTGCCAGCATTCATCATCAACAATACCCGTAACAGAAATACATCTTTTTTTCTGAAACTCCTTTATGGCTTTTTCAGTTTCGTCACCGAATATCCCATCTATTTCTGTGCGGCCGAGGTCATATCCAAGCAGCCTTAATCTGCTTTGAATGTCTACCGCCTTTAAGCCTTTTGCGCCCTTTTTTATTAATGTCAACTCAAATCCGCCTTTTCATATCTTGCCATTCAAAAAACCTGCAATATATTTTTCTGCAGATGTTGCCGCCAGTGCCCCGTCTGCAACTGCCGTTATAACCTGCCTTAAAGGTGTATCGCGGACATCTCCTGCCGCAAAAATGCCCTCTGCGGAAGTCTGAAGATTTTTATCAGTGATCAGAAAACCATTGGCATCCATGGCAGCCAGCCCGGAAAGAACAGCTGAATTGGGAACTATTCCCACATATTCAAAAACACCGGCAATTTTTATTTTATAAGTGGAATCCGTTTTCTTATTTTTAAGCACCACGTATTCTACTCTGTCTTTACCTTCAAATCTCAGGATTTCGCTGCTTAAAAGAAATTCTATTTTGGTATTTGCAAAAGCTTCTTCCTGAACCTTTTTTGAGGCTCTCAGCTCATCTCTTCTGTGGATAATATAAACTTTTGAAGCAAACTTCGTAAGAAAAACGGCTTCTTCTATGGCAGCATTTCCTCCGCCTATTACCGCAATATCCATATCCCGGTATAAAGCACCGTCACAGGTAGCACAGAAAGAAATGCCTTTGCCTATAAATTCCTCTTCATTCTCTATGCCAAGCTTCCCGGGCCCGGCGCCTGTGGCAACTATTATTGTATTTGTAACAAATCTTTTATCTTCAGACTCACATATATAATGCTTCAGTCCGGCTGTTTTTTTTGTTTTTGATCTGCTTTTTTTCTCGGCAATACTTTTTATTTCACAAAATTCGTTAATGACAATTCCGTATTTTCTTACATGTTCCGTCATTTTCTGCATCAGGTCATAACCTGAAATGTTCTCATAAAAACCCGGATAATTGTCAATATGGTCAGTGGTTATTATCTGACCTCCGACTGAAAATCTGTCGGTTATGGTAAAATCCAGTCCTGCCCTGTAAGCATATACAGCTGCTCCCAGACCTGCAGGTCCTGCCCCGATTATAAGTAGATCTTTTCTGGCTTCCTCCATCTTTCTTCCATCTTTAAATTGAAATATTAATTATTGATTAAATATAAATAGTAATATAAAAAGATTTAAAACAATAGAAAAACCAGCGATGGAATAATTTAAAGTCTTTGTAAATATATTTTTTATTTATATCTTTTTGCAGCACTCTTGAATCTGGCTTCAAGCTCTTCTTCGGACTTTACTTCTGCAATATCCGGGTCTATTTCCATAATAAGCCTGATTGCAGACCTTACTATCATTGTATTGGCAATCTTATGACCACCTGATTTTTTACACTGTATGCCAAGATCTTCAAGATAAGCTACCATATCTGAAGGCATGGTGATTGGGACTCTGAAGTAATCTTGTTTTCTTTCAATCATTTTGCTACCTCTTAATGTTATGACATTTATGCATTTTTACGCATATGATTATATTGACTAAGAATCAAAATGTCAAATAGATAAATACTTGTCCGGAAGCACCCGGTAAAAAAATAATAAAAATACCCGATAGCTTAAAATAAAAGGATTTTAAATATGCTCTTATTTGATTTTTATGATTTTCTTATAATTAATTTTTATGATTTTGTTGACTTATCAAAAAATTTATATTAAAATACATTGGTAATACATGTATGATATGTTAATCAGGTATCATGGTTAAAAAAGATAAAATTCCAAATACTATCTTTAACACCATCCTTGACGATATAAAGCAAGGAAAATTGAATTCAGGT